>NZ_JBYSYW010000002.1:214850-283136 GCF_058783825.1 Pseudomonas sp. FW305-96 | reverse complement strand
ACCCCTTGGCGATTGTCCACCGCCTGGGCGATGGCCAACTCCAGCGCCCCGCCAGTGACCGTACCCTCACGGTTGTCTAAGCTGCCTGCCGTTACCTGGCCGAGGTCAGCGCTGGAAATCTCGCCGTGGCGGTTGTCGATGGCTGCGCCCGTGACCACTGCCAGGCCCGACTTGCTGGTGACCACGCCGCCCTGGTTGTTCAGGGTCAGGGCGCGGATATCCAGGCCGTCGGCCGACACCAGGCCATCGAGGTTGTCGAGCAACTGGTCGAGGCGCACGGTCAGGGCCTGTTCGCTGTAGAACTTGCCGCCCGTGTTGTCGAGGCTGCGGCCTGCCAGGGTGAAGGCGCCCTTGCCGAAGATCTCGCCACGCTGGTTGTCGATATCGGCGATCTGGCGCAGGTGCAGCTGGTTGGCGGCGATCTTGCCGTCGCGGTTGTCCAGCCGGCCATGGTTCAGGTCCAGGGTCAGCGCGGTGACGCTACTCAGGTGGCCGCCCTGCTGGTCGAGCCGGCCGACATTGACGCTGACTGCCTGGTTGCCGCTGATATGGCCACCCTGGCCGTTGTTCAGGGCCTGGGCGCTCAGGTCGAGGGTGGCCTGGCTGGCGATCCGGCCGCTGCGGTTGTCGACCAGCCCCTGGCTGGTGACGGTGATGCCGCGGTTGGCCAGGACCTTGCCAGTGCGGTTGTCCAGGCTGCCGAGGTTCAGGGCCAGGGTATCGAGGCTGGACAGTTCGCCGGCCTGGTTGTCCAGATGGGCCCAGGTGGCGTTCAGCGCGCCCTGGCTGGTGATCTGACCACGGTCGCCGTTGAGCAATTGGCCACCGGTGAGGGTCATGCGCCCGTCGGCGAGGACCTTGCCCTGCTGGTTGTCCAGGGTCGCGGCGTTGACGCTGAGGTCGCGCCCGGCACTGAGGCTGCCGCCCTGGTTGTCCAGGCGGCTGCCAGTGGAGACGGTCAGGTCGCCGCTGGCGATCAAGCGCTGGTTGCGGTTGTCCACGGCACTGGCGCTGAGCTTCAGGTCGGCGTCGGCCACGCGCTCGCCATCGGCGTTGATACCCGCCTGGATACCGCCGAGGTTGCTCAGTTGGCCGCCAGCGTTCAACTGTACCTGGCCCCCGGCAGTCAGCCCCTGACGGTTGACCAAGTCTGCACGACTGTCCATTCGCAGTTGCTGGCCGGCATGCACCGGCCCCTGCGCATCAATACCAACCGCCTGAATCCGCACATTGCCGTCCGCGCTGGCCTGGGCCATACGCAACTGGCCATTGGCCTCGAGCTGGATATCGCCGCCGCTGGCGATCATCCGCCCATCCAGGCGCACGCCGACCCCGGCCTCGGTGCCCACCAGCCTGACCGCGCCGGCATACATGCCGCCCAAGGCGCTGGAGTCGATGGCCAGGCTCGGCTTGGCACTGCCGTCATCCTGGCGCGCCGTGGCCGCCAGGGTGCGCGCATCGACATCGTTGCGCCCGGCGACGATGGCCAGGTTGCGCGCCTGGATCTCGGCGTTGATTTTCGTGCTGCGGGCAATCAGCTCGAAGCTGTCGACGTTGCTGGCGTTGAGCCCCGCGCCTTCGATGGCGATATGGCCCTGGTCGACCTGGTAACGGCTCAGCTGGCCGTTCTCGAGCACCGGCTTGCCGGTGCTGAGCGTGGCCTGTGGCGTGTTGATGAAGCCGCAGCCATCGCAGGTGATGCCGTGGGGGTTGGCGACGATGACATGTGCCCCGCGCCCGGCCACTTCGGTGTAGCCGCGCAGCTGGCTGGCGTTGGCGCCGTTGACCTCGTTGAGGATGACGCTGGCCGCGGTGCCCTGCAGGTTGGGGTTGCCGAGGATGATCCCGCCCAGCTGGGTGGCCTGGGTGCGGTCGGTGGCGTTGTTGAGGATCAACCCCTGCTGGCCGACGTTGTAGTCACTGAACTGGTTGTGCGACAGGCCGCTGCCATTGGGCGCGGCGATGTTGATGATCGGCACGCCGTTGCCCGCCTGGTCCAGCCGTGTGCCCGGCCCGCTGACCACCACGCCTTCGGCGGCCTGTGCCCACAGCGGTTGCCAGAACATGGCGTTGGCCAGCAGCAGCGCCAGGCCGCGCTTGGGCAGCCCGCAGAAGCGCTCACGGGGCTGAATGGCGGCCGAGCGTTGGCGGGCCAGGAAGGCAAACAGGCGGACGTCCATGTCAGGTCTCGCAAATCAGGCGGTCAGGTGCTCATGCTTGCCAGCACACCGGTAAGCATTAGCGAAAAAGAGCGCGAGATACTATTTCGCCATCATGGAAGCGTCAAATTAATATCGTCAAAAATAGTAGCCGTATGACGGCACCTGTTCCGCCAGTCGCTCGCGCTGAACTTCCGGCCAGCCAGCGACCTCCACCGCACGAATCGACTGACAAGGGAACCGAAGGATGAAACCGCTACCCTGCATCCTCTGCGCGACAGCCCTGTTCTGCGCGCAGCCCATCTTGGCCTGCACACCGGAAGAGGCCACGCAGAAAAGAGAGCAACTGGCAGGCCTGGTGAGCCAGCTGACCGAGCAGAACGCTCAAAAGGCCAAGGAAATCAATGAAGAGCTTCAGCACATGGACCTCGGCACCGCCAGCAAGGACCTGCCGGACAAGTGCCAGTTGATCGACAAGCGCATCCAGGAACTTAAAGAAGCGGAAAGGAAAACCTGACGGCGCCTGGATCAGCGCCGCTGCTGGGCCTGCATGTACTGACGAAGCAACTGGTTGATGCGGGTCTGGTAGCCGGCGCCCTGTTCCTTGAACCAGGCCAGTACGTCGGCATCCAGGCGGATGGTGACCGTTTGCTTGGCGGGCACCCGCAGTTCGGCACGGCGAAAGAAGTCATCGTCGAGTTCGGGGATGTCCGAGGTATCGACCGGGGCTTGGTCTTGCTCACAGCTTATGGACGGTTTCGACATAGCGCGTTACCTCACGTCGTGTGGCTCTTCTGGCGGAAATGATGCGGATCACATCACCCTGCCGTTCGGTGTAGGCGACCACGCTGACCCAAGCATTGATCCAGCCCATGCCGATCCAGCGTGCCTCCGGGTACTCGAATCGCTCATCGCGCAGCGCCAGCATCGGCTGGCGGAACATCTCGGGCACATCGTTGAAGTCGATCCCGTGCTTGCGGATGTTGAGCTGGTTCTTTTCCTCGCCCCATTCAAATCGCACTGGACAATCGTATTTACAGCTGTACATACGCTACTCCTCCTTGGCTGCACATGCCAGAGGAGTGTGGCGGTCGGGCGACAAAATGCCCGGGCTGGAACAGGGTTTGGGAAATGGGCTACGCGCCCTGGGGAAAGAGGTGAAGCAACCCGCCACCGTTGCAGTGGCGGGCTCATTGCCGGAGGGGCTTACTCAGCCGCCGGCTTGCGCTTTTTCAGCGGCGCCAGGCCATCGGCGCTGGCCAGCGGCGCGTTGGCCTTCGGCTTGGCGGACGGCTTGCGCTTGGCGGCGCCCTTCTTGTCGGCGCCCGCCTTCTTCTCGGTCTTTTTCTTCTTGGTGCCGGCAGCCTTGCCCGACGCCTTGACCTTCTTCGGACCGTTATAGGTACCCTTGACCTCCTTGATGACGCGGCGCTCGAACTGCTGCTTGAGGTAGCGTTCGATGCTCGACATCAGGTTCCAGTCGTTGTGGGTGATCAGCGAGATCGCCAGGCCTTCGCCACCGGCACGGCCGGTGCGGCCAATACGGTGCACGTACTCGTCACCGCTGCGTGGCATGTCGAAGTTGATCACCAGGTCCAGGCCGTCAATGTCCAGGCCGCGGGCCGCGACGTCAGTGGCCACCAGCACCTTGGAGCCGCCGTCCTTGAAGCGGTCGATGGCCAACTTGCGGTCCTTCTGGTCCTTCTCGCCATGCAGGACGAACGCCTTGACCTCCTTGGCCACCAGGTGGCCGTAGATACGGTCGGCCAGGGCGCGGGTGTTGGTGAAGATGATTGCCTTCTTGTAGGTCTCGTTGGCCAGCAGCCACTGCACGATCTGCTCTTTATGCTGGTCGTGATCGGCGGTGATGATCTGCTGGCGCGTGCCTTCGGCGAGCTGCGAGACGCTGTTGAGCATCAGGTGCTCAGGGTCTTTGAGCACCTTGCCGATGATGTCGCGCAATGCCGCGCCACCGGTGGTGGCCGAGAACAGCAGGGTCTGCTTGCGGTTTTCGCACTCTTTGCACAGGCGCTCCATGTCTTCGGCGAAGCCCATGTCGAGCATGCGGTCGGCTTCGTCGAGGATCAGTACGTCAACGTGGGACAGGTCGAGGTTGCCAGCATTGAGCTGCTCGAGCAGGCGACCCGGGGTACCGATCAGCACGTCCGGCACCTTGCGCAGCATCGCCGCCTGTTCCTTGAAGTCTTCACCGCCGGTGACCAGGCCGGACTTGATGTAGGTAAACTGCGAGAACAGCTGCACCTGCTTGAGGGTCTGCTGGGCCAGCTCACGCGTCGGCAGCAGGATCAGCGCACGGATTTCCACGCTCGGCCCGCTGCGGTCGACCAGGCGGTTGAGCAGTGGCAGCACGAAGGCGGCGGTCTTGCCGCTGCCGGTCTGCGCCGTCACCCGCAGGTCACGCCCTTGCAGGGCCAGGGGAATGGCCGCCGCCTGCACCGGGGTCGGCTCGACAAATTTCAGCTCGGCCACGGCTTTGAGCAGGCGTTCGTGCAGGGCGAATTGGGAAAACACGGGGTAACCTCGGGCAAGTGCGAAAAATTCAGTTGCATAGGGTAACGTTTTCCGTGGCCAGAACCGAATTTCTTTTGGCAACTTTGCGCCGATCCACGCTCTAATAACGCTTCGTACCGCAACACAGACCGTTTCCAAGCCCATGGACATCCAACGCTTCTGGCGTGACGCCCTCGACCTCTGGGGCACGCTCGACCAACACCCCCTGCTGCACGCCGCCCTCGGCCTGGCCGTACTGCTGCTCGTCTCGCTGCTGGTCGGCCGTCTGGCGCGCTTCCTGATCCTGCACTCCACCCGCCTGCTAGGCCGCCAACAGGCACTCAGATGGCTGGACGATCTGCGCCACAACAAGGTGTTCCATCGTCTGGCCCAGACCACCCCGTCGCTGGTGGTGCAGTTCGGCCTGAAGCTGGTGCCGGAGCTGTCGGCCGCCGCCCAGCATTTTCTCGGCAATGTCGCCCTGGCCGTGACGCTGCTGTTCATGACCCGCGCCCTTTCCTGCCTGCTCGACGCGCTGCTGGACATCTACGCCCGCACCGAACATGCCCGCACCCGCTCGATCAAGGGCTACATGCAGCTGGCCAAGATGATGCTGTGGATCTTTGCCGCCATCGTCATCGTCGCCACCCTGATCGACCGCTCGCCATTGCTGCTGCTGTCCGGTCTGGGCGCCATGTCGGCGGTGCTGCTGTTGGTGTACAAGGACACCCTGTTGTCGTTCGTCGCCAGCGTGCAACTGACCAGCAACGACATGCTGCATGTCGGCGACTGGATCGAAATGCCCCAGGCCGGCGCCGACGGCGACGTGGTCGACATCACCCTGCACACGGTCAAGGTGCAGAACTTCGACAAGACCATCGTCTCGATCCCCACCTGGCGCCTGATGAGCGAGTCGTTCCGCAATTACCGCGGCATGCAGCAATCCGGCGGGCGGCGGATCAAGCGCAGCTTGTTCATCGATGCCGCAGGCGTACGTTTCCTGACCCAGGAAGAAGAACAGCGCCTGGGCCAGGTGCGTCTGCTCGGCGACTACCTGGCCGGCAAGCGCCAGGAGCTGCGCGAATGGAACGAAGCCCAGGGCCACAACGCCGGGCTGTCGGCCAACCGCCGACAGTTGACCAATATCGGTACCTTCCGCGCCTTCGCCCTGGCGTACCTGAAGAGCCACCCCAACGTGCACCCGAACATGACCTGCATGGTCCGCCAGATGCAGACCACCGCTGAAGGCGTGCCGCTGGAGATCTACTGCTTCACCACCACCACGGTGTGGGCCGAGTACGAGCGCATCCAGGGCGATATCTTCGACTACCTGTTGGCGGTGCTGCCGGAGTTCGGGCTGAGCCTGTACCAGCAGCCCAGTGGCAATGACATGCGTGCGGGGCTGGCGGCCAGGCCGCAGCCTCAGACCCAGCCACGCAGCCTGGACGTATTGAGCGAGGCTTGACCGTCCAATCGGGGCGCCCGACCGGGCGCCCTTTGCATTGCGCCCCCAAGGCGCACTACCCTGGAGCCATCCATGACGACGTCATCACGGAAGATCGACGGCCCAATCGCCACGCCCATCCCTGACGCTCGACAGACGCCTGCCACAACCTTCGTGAGCGAGCCATGCCTCAGGACATTTCCAGCACTTCACTGCACGACACCCCGCCATCGTCTCGGCGCAAGACCCTCGCCGCCGCCAGCCTCGCCCATGGCGTGCATGATGGCCTGACCGATGTCATCTACGTGTTGCTGCCCCTCTGGCAGGTCGCTTTCGGTCTCAGCTACGCCCAGGTCGGGCTGCTGCGCGGCGCCTACGCCGGCATGATGGCGGGTTTTCAGTTGTTGGCCAGCAAAGGTGCCCGGCGCTGGGGCCGCGAGGCCCTGTTGATCCGGGGCACTGCGCTGGCCGGGCTGGCCTACCTGATGGCCGCCCAGGCGAGCGACCTGAGCCTTCTGCTGATCGCCCTGATGCTCGCCGGCCTCGGCGCCAGCACCCAGCACCCGCTGGCCAGCGCGCTGGTCGCTGATGCATACGAAGGTGGCGGCAAGGTGAAGCAGGCCCTGGCCCAGTACAATTTCGCCGGCGATATCGGCAAGGCACTGATCCCGGGCCTGGTCGGCCTGGTGCTGGTGTATGTGTCATGGCAGACCAACGCCACCGCGCTTGGACTGCTAGGCCTGGGGGCGGCAGCGGCGCTGTGGTGGCTATTGCGTCAGGCGCCACTCGCAGAGCGATCAACGCGCAAGGCCATAGCCCAAGACCGGGTTGGCTCAAGGTCGGGGCTGGCGGCGCTGATCGCCACCGGCACCCTCGACAGTGGCGTGCGCATGGGTTTTCTGACCTTCCTGCCGTTCCTGCTGCAGAGCAAGGGCGCGACGACCGCGCAAATAGGCCTGGCCCTGACATTGCTGTTCATTGGCGGCGCCTTCGGCAAGCTGTTCTGCGGCTACCTGGGCGCCCGGCTGGGGCCGGTGCGCACCGTGATCTGTACCGAGCTGCTGACCGCCGGGCTGATCCTGGTGGCACTGCTGTTGCCCTACCTGCCGTTGATGCTGGTGATGCCTCTGATCGGCGTGGCACTCAACGGCACCTCGTCGGTGCTGACCGGGCTGGTGCCGGACTTCGCCGGCAGCGAGCAGCGCGAGCGGGTGTTCGCCTGCTTCTATACCGGCACGGTCGGCGGCGGCGCGCTGGCGCCGGTGCTGATCGGCGCGATATCCGACCACACTGGGGTGGAACAGGGATTGATGGCGCTGGCAGGCACGCTGCTGCTGACCCTACCGTTATGCCTGGTCGTGCACACTGGCCTGCCGCACCGGCAATGATCCTCAGGCCGCTCCCGGCAGCCTCGCGCGCTGGCCGCCCAAGCGGCTCAACCAGACCGACGCCAGGATCACCGTACCGCCAATGGCCAAGCGCCCGAGCGGTTCGTCCTGGTTCCAGATCAGCAGGTTGAGCAGCAAGCCCACCGGCACATGCAGGTTGTTCATCACCGCCAGGGTGGCGCCGGAGACCAGGCAGGCGCCCTTGTTCCACCAGTACAACCCCAGCGCCGTCGGGCACAGGCCGAGGAACAACAGCACCAGCCACTGGGTGTCGGTGCTCGGCAGGTGCTGGGTATTGCCGAACAGCAGGAAGGCCGGCAACACCACCAGCAACGCGCCCAGGTAGAAATAGCCGAACCGGCGGTAGTGCGGCAGGTCACTGGGGTGGCGGGCGACGAGGTGGCGGTACAGCACCTGGCCGGCGGCGTAGGTGAAGTTGGCCAGTTGCAGCAGCAGGAAGCCGATGAAGAACTCGCCGGTGACCGTGTCGAAGCGGATCACCGCCGCGCCGGCCACCGCCACCAGGGCGGCGAGCAGCGCCCAGGGGTTGAAGCGGCGGTTCAGGGCATCCTCGATCAAGGTCACATGCAGCGGGGTGAGAATGGTGAACAGCAGTACCTCCGGCACCGTCAGCACGCGGAAGCTGAGGTACAGGCAGACATAGGTGATGCCGTACTGCAGCGCGCCGATCAGCAGCATCGAGCGCATGAAGCGTGGTTCGACCTGGCGCCAGCGGGTCAGTGGCAGGAACACCAGGCCGGCCAGGACAACGCGGGCCAGCACGGCGAAATAGCTGTCGACATGGCCGGCCAGGTATTCGCCGATCAGGTTGAAGGAGTACGCCTGGATCAGCGCGACGATTATCAGGTAGCCCATGGTTGGCCCTCGTGGATCAAGGCGGGGACCTTAGCGGGTTGGGCCTGGGCAGTTCAACCATGGGGATTGTGGGGCTGCTGCGCAGCCCATCGCCGGCAAGCCGGCTCCCACACCGACCGCACAATTCTCAAGAACTGCGCTGTATCCATGAGCTGGCTTGTCGGCGATCAGGCCGGCACAGGATGCGCACTGTCTGCGAGCAAAAAAAGCCCGGCCATCTCTATGGCCGGGCAGGCACACCCAAAGGAGCAACAAGGTGTCAGGGTTGGGAATTCGTCGCGACTCAGGCCACCGCGGCCAGTCTGGCCTTGGCCTGGTTCAGGCCCTTCTCGTGGAACTCGCCGCTCATGTTCAGGCCTTCGGCATGGATGAAGTCCACATCATGGATACCGATGAAGGCCATCACCTGGCGCAGGTAAGGTTCCTGGTGATCGCTGCTGGCACCGGCATGGATACCGCCGCGGGCGGTCAGCACGATGGCGCGCTTGCCGTTGAGCAGTCCCTGGGGGCCGGTCGGGGTGTACTTGAAGGTGATGCCGGCGCGCAGCACGTGGTCAAGCCAGGCTTTCAGGGTGCTGGGGATGGTGAAGTTGTACATCGGCGCAGCCATCACCAGTACGTCGGCGGCCAGCAATTCGTCGGTCAGCGCGTTGGAGCGCTCAAGTGCCTCACGCTCGGTGGTGCTGCGCTGTTCCTCGGGCTTCATCCAGCCGCCGAGCAAGTTGGCGTCCAGATGCGGCACGGGGTTCACGGCCAGGTCGCGCACCTTGATCTCGTCGGCCGGATGCGCTGCTTGCCATTGCTGGATGAAGTCCTGGGTCAGTTGACGAGAAACGGAATCCTGCTGGCGGGCGCTGCTTTCGATGATCAGAACGTGGGACATGGGTGCCTCCATCGGCGGTAAGGGGTGGCGATTCGATGGAGGTGAGATTAGAGGTTGACCTATCGATAAAAAAGCGTAAAAAGTGGGATCAACCTATCGATTAATCTGTTTTATTCCGCTTTGCAGTCAAGCACGATGCGCAGCCTGATGATCTGCCGGTTGAACTTGGCGGTGACATCCACGCTCCTGCCAGCGGGCACGTTGACCCGGCGCACCCGTGGCGCCTCGGGGCCGTTGCGGAAAATGACCTTGCACGCCGCCGGCACCTGCCCATAGTTGTTGAGGCTGATCGAGCCGATGTCGTAGGCCGTGTCGTAGGCGGTGTAGTCGACCTTGACCCCGGTCAGGTCCTTCTCGACGTCGATCGGGTAAGCCATGACCCCGAGGGGCAGGCACAACAGCAAAGCCGCACAACATTTCTTCATACGGGCGCTCTCCTTGGGAAGAGCGCAGCTTAGGACAACAGGAGCCCTGGATGAAAGCACCGCGCGTTACCCTGGATCAGTGGCGGACCCTGCAGGCGGTGGTCGACCACGGCGGGTTCGCTCAGGCCGCCGAGGCCCTGCACCGTTCGCAATCGTCGGTGAGCTACACCGTGGCGCGCATGCAGGAACAACTGGGCGTGCCGTTGCTGCGCATCGATGGGCGCAAGGCGGTGCTGACCGAGGCCGGCAGCGTGCTGCTGCGCCGTTCGCGGCAACTGGTCAAGCAGGCCAGCCAGCTGGAAGACCTGGCCCATCACATGGAGCAGGGTTGGGAAGCCGAGGTGCGCCTGGTGGTCGACGCCGCCTACCCCAGCGCCCGCCTGGTGCGCGCCCTGGCAGCGTTCATGCCGCAGAGCCGCGGCTGCCGGGTGCGCCTGCGCGAAGAGGTGCTGTCCGGGGTCGAGGAAGTGCTGCACGAAGGCATCGCCGATCTTGCCATCAGCAGCTTCAACATCGGCGGTTACCTGGGCACCGAACTGAGTCCGGTGGAGTTCATCGCCGTCGCCCACCCCGAGCATGCCCTGCACCGCATGGGCCGCGAAATCACCTTCCAGGACCTGGAAAGCCAGTTGCAGGTGGTGATCCGCGACTCCGGTCGGGCCCAGCCACGTGATGTCGGCTGGCTAGGCGCCGAGCAACGCTGGACGGTAGGCAGCCTGGGCACCGCGGCCACCTTCGTCGGCAGCGGCCTGGGCTTTGCCTGGCTGCCCCGGCACATGATCGAGCGCGAGCTGCGCGAAGGCGTGCTCAAGCCCCTGCCGCTGGATCAGGGTGGCAGCCGCCATCCACTGTTCTACCTTTACTCCAGCAAGGAAAAGACCTTGGGCCCGGCCACGCAGATCCTTATCGAACTGCTGCGCAATTTCGACACCGCGCCGCTGGACGTGCCCTTCGCAGCCCCCCCGCAAGCCTGAGAGGACCGCGCCCATGGCCGTTTTCGAACAGCAAGGATGCCAGTTGCATTACGAGGAACACGGTCAGGGCGAGCCCCTGGTGCTGCTGCACGGGCTGGGTTCGAGCAGCCAGGACTGGGAACTGCAGGTGCCCGAGCTCGCCCGCCAGTACCGGGTGATCCTCATGGACATCCGCGGCCACGGGCAATCGTCCAAGCCTCGCTCGGGCTACCAGATAAAGACTTTCAGCGAGGATCTGCTGGCCTTGCTCCGTCATCTGGACACCGGCCCGGTGCACTTCGTCGGCCTGTCCATGGGCGGCATGGTCGGTTTCCAGTTCGCCGTCGACCACCCCGAGTGGCTGCGTAGCCTGTGCATCGTCAACAGCGCCCCCGAGGTCAAGCGCCGCACCCGCAGCGACTGGATCTGGTGGCTCAAGCGCTGGGGCCTGGCGCGCCTGCTCAGCGTCGAGACCGTCGGCAAGGGTCTGGCCGCACGGCTGTTTCCCAAGCCGGAGCAGGCCGAACTGCGGCGCAAGATGGCCGAGCGCTGGGCGCGCAACGACAAGCGTGCGTATCTGAAAAGCTTCGACGCCATCGTCGACTGGGGCGTACAGGAACGCATCGGCCAGATCCGCTGTCCCACCTTGGTGATCGCCGCCGACCACGATTACACACCGATACAACTGAAAGAACGTTACGTCGCCCTGATGCCCAACGCCAGACTGGCGGTCATCGACGATTCGCGGCACGCTACGCCCCTGGACCAACCTGAGGTCTTCAACCAGACCCTGCTGCAGTTCCTCGCAGCCGCTTCCACCTCTCAAGGATCATTGAGCCCATGCTGAAAAAACTTCTGCTCACCGCCTGCTCGGTCGCCTTCGCCACCAGCGTCATGGCCTCCGACAAGACCCCGCACGTTGAGCTGGTCACCAGCTTCGGCAAGATCGAGATCGAGCTGAACGCAGAAAAAGCGCCGATCAGTACCAAGAACTTCCTCCAGTACGTGGACAGCGGCTTCTACAACAACACCATCTTCCACCGTGTGATCCCTGGCTTCATGGTTCAGGGCGGTGGCTTCACCGAGCAGATGGTGCAGAAGCCGACCAAGGATCCGATCCGCAATGAGGCCAGCAACGGTCTGCAGAACACCCGTGGCACCCTGTCCATGGCGCGTACCTCCGACCCGAACTCGGCCACCAGCCAGTTCTTCATCAACGTCGCCGACAACGACTTCCTCAACCCGGGCCGCGACCGTGGCTACGCCGTGTTCGGCAAGGTCACCAAGGGCATGGAGGTGGTCGACCAGATCGTCAACTCGCCGACCACCGTCAAGAAAGGCATGCGTGATGTGCCGGCCGACCCGGTGTACATCAAGTCGGCCAAACGCATCGACTGATCCCGCACCACACAGGGACGTGAGTCGGGTCGAACAGGAGTGTCGTCACCCATGCTGTACCGTCGTTTCGAGCAGTTGATCGACATCTTCCGCGAGGCGCCGAGCGAGGCGCCTCCCGGCAAGGTCTGGCCCTTCTATCTCTATTACCTGCGCCAGGTCTGGCCGAGCTTCCTCGCCCTGCTGATCGTCGGGCTGATCGCCTCATTGATCGAGGTGGCGCTGTTCAGCTACCTGAGCCGGATCATCGACCTGGCCCAAGGCACACCTAACGCCAACTTCTTCAGCGAGCACAGTGGCGAGCTGATCTGGATGCTGGTGGTGGTGCTGGTGCTGCGGCCGGTGTTCTTTGGCCTGCACGACCTGCTGGTGCACCAGACCATCAGCCCGGGCATGACCAGCCTGATCCGCTGGCAAAACCACACCTACGTGCTCAAGCAGAGCCTGAACTTCTTCCAGAGCGACTTCGCCGGGCGCATCGCCCAGCGCATCATGCAGACCGGCAACTCCCTGCGTGATTCGGCGGTGCAGGCGGTGGACGCGCTGTGGCACGTGCTGATCTACGCCATCAGCGCACTGGTGCTGTTCGCCGAGGCCGACTGGCGGCTGATGCTGCCGTTGCTGGTGTGGATCGCCTGCTATATCGGCGCGCTGTACTACTTCGTGCCAAGGGTCAAGGAACGCTCGGTGATCTCCTCCGACGCACGCTCCAAACTGATGGGGCGCATCGTCGACGGCTACACCAACATCGCCACCCTCAAGCTGTTCGCCCACACCGACTACGAGCAGCAGTACGCCCGCGAGGCGATCAGCGAGCAGACCGAGAAGACCCAGCTGGCCTCGCGGGTGATCACCAGCATGGACGTGGTCATCACCTCGCTGAACGGCCTGCTGGTGGTCGCAACCACGGGCCTTGCCCTGTGGCTGTGGAGCCAGTCGCTGATCAGCGTCGGCGCCATCGCCCTGGCCACCGGCCTGGTGATCCGCATCGTCAACATGTCCGGCTGGATCATGTGGGTGGTCAACGGCATCTTCGAGAACATCGGCATGGTCCAGGACGGCCTGCAGACCATCGCCCAGCCGGTCACCGTCAGCGACAGGCCCCACGCGCCGGCACTCAAGGTCAGCCGCGGCGCGGTGCGCTTCGACCATGTCGACTTCCACTACGGCAAGGGCGGCAAGGTGATCGACGCCTTGAACCTGGATATCCGCCCCGGCGAGAAGATCGGCCTGATCGGCCCCTCCGGCGCCGGCAAGTCGACCCTGGTCAACCTGCTGCTGCGCCTGTACGACATCGACAGCGGGCGCATCCTCATCGACGGCCAGGATATCGCCGAGGTCAACCAGGCCAGCCTGCGCGCGCAGATCGGCATGATCACCCAGGACACTTCGCTGCTGCACCGCTCGATCCGCGACAACCTGCTGTACGGCCGGCCGGATGCCAGTGACGAGGAAGTCTGGGAGGCTGTGCGCCGGGCACGGGCCGACGAGTTCATCCCGCAGTTGTCCGATGCCCAGGGCCGTACAGGCTTCGATGCCCATGTCGGCGAGCGCGGCGTGAAGCTCTCCGGCGGCCAGCGCCAGCGCATCGCCATCGCCCGGGTGCTGCTGAAGAACGCGCCGATCCTGATCATGGACGAGGCTACCTCGGCGCTGGACTCGGAGGTCGAGGCGGCGATCCAGGAGAGCCTGGAGACGCTGATGCAGGGCAAGACGGTGATCGCCATCGCCCACCGCCTGTCGACCATCGCCCGCATGGACCGGCTGATCGTGCTGGACAAGGGGCATATCGTCGAGAGTGGCAGCCACACCGAGCTATTGGCGCAGCGTGGACTGTATGCGCGATTGTGGCATCACCAGACAGGTGGGTTCGTCGGGGTGGACTGATACAGAAAACGGCATGGGAAAATCGGATGGGAGCGGGCTTGCCCCGCGATGGCATCAGATCAGGCGACACGACAGCTTGATCTGACGCCATCGCGGGGCAAGCCCGCTCCCATGACCCCCTTGATCTTCATGCCTGGCGATACGGCAGCATCCCGCGCGCCTCTTCGGCATACGCCCTCACCCCCGCCCGCTCCTGCAGCAGAAAATCCTCCACCGCCCGGCGCAATCCCGGATGCAGCAGGTAATGCCACGACCGCGTGATCACCGGCTCGAAGCCGCGAATCAGCTTGTGCTCACCCTGGGCCCCGGCATCGAAACGCTGCAGTCCTTCGCCTATGGCGAAATCCATGCCCTGGTAGAAACAGGTCTCGAAGTGCAGACGGTCGAACTCGTCCAGGCACCCCCAATACCGTCCATACAGGCAGTCACCCCCGATCAGGCTGAGCGCCATGGCCACCTCGCGCCCCTGCTGGCGGGCAATGACCACCCGGATGGCCTCGGGCATGCGCTCGGCGATCAGGCTGAAGAATTCACGGGTAAGGTAGGGCGCGCGCCGGCGCACGGCGTAGGTGTTGGCGTAACACAGGTAGACAAAATCCCACTGCGCCTCGCTCAGCTCGTCGCCCCGGTACCAGGCGAAGTCGATCCCCTGCCCCGCCACCTGTTCGCGCTCCTTGCGCATCTGCTTGCGCTTGCGTGAGCTGAGGCTGTCGAGAAAGTCCTGGAAGTCCCGATAACCCCGATTGCGCCAATGGAACTGGCAACCCAGGCGTTCCATCCAGCCTGGCAGACCGGTGAGCGCCTCATCCAGCGCAGTATCGGTGAAGTTGATATGCGCGCCCGACAGCCCGCCCTTGCCCAGGTACTCGGGGATGGCCTGCAACAGCAACAGGCCATCACTCGGGTCGGCGGCCAACAGGCGTGGGCCGCTTACCGGACTGAACGGCACGGCACCCAGCAGCTTGGGGTAGTAGGCGATACCTGCGCGCTCGCAGGCATCGGCCCAGCCATGGTCGAACACGTACTCGCCGAACGAATGCCACTTGCGGTACGCCGGCAGCAGCGCCCGGACCTCACCGTCGCGCTCCAGCACCAGGTGCTCGGCGGCCCAGCCAGTGTCGGGCACCACGCTGCCACTGTCCTCCATGGCCGTGAGGAAGGCATGGCGCAGGAACGGCTGGCCGTCGGGCGCCAGCGCGTCCCAGGTGGTCGCCGGCAGGTCGCGCAGGTGGGCAAGGCTGTGGAGGCTGATCACGTTTTCCGACTCGCTGAAAAGAGAGTGCCAGTATTGCCAAGTCGACCGTGACACTCAAATGACGGCCGCTTTACTTAACAACAGTGCCACTGTTTAGACATTATTCTGTCATTCGCCCCCGCAATACTTGCGCCTGTTTTCCGGAACCCCAGAACCTGTCTAGTCAGGCCCTTTCCGAAGACATGCCAACTTGGGGGCGGGCGCTTGAGCCTCCCCACTTTTTCCAACAGGGAGAACCTTATGCGTCTTGTTTCTACACTTACCGGAGTGAGCCTTACCGGCATGATGCTGGCTCTGAGTACTCCGGCCAGTGCTGCTGTCGACGCCAAGCTGCTCGAAATGCTCCGCGCCAATGGCTCGATCAACCAGGCGCAGTACAACGAACTGCAGGGCGACCTGGCAAAGGAAACCAAGGAAAAGGCCGACCAGAAAGCCCAGTCCGAACGCATGAGCTCGTTCGAACAGAAAGTGGCGTGGGCCGCCAAGACCCAGATCAAGGGTGATGTGCGCCTGCGTTACGAAGACGTCAACGTCGACAACCCGATCTCGCGCAGTGGCAACCAGGACCGTGAGCGCGTCCGCGCCCGTGTCGGCTTCTACAGCGAGATCAACCCGCAAGTGGACGCCGGCGTGCGTGTGGCCACCGGCAGCAGCGCCGATGCCCGCTCGACCAACCAAAGCCTGGACAACTACTTCGAGAAGAAATCGCTGTGGGTCGACCTGGCCTACCTCGACTGGCACCCGACCGCCATCCCCAACCTGCACCTGATCGGCGGCAAGATGGCTCAGCCATGGGTGAGCATGGGCGACATCATCTGGGACAGCGATATCAACCCCGAAGGCGTGGCGATCACTTACAAGACCAACCTGGGCGCCACCGAACTGTTCGGTAGTGCCGGCCACTACACCCTCAAGGACAACGTCGACGGCGACGGCGTGCAGTTCAAGCACGACGCACAGCTGTACCACGGCCAGCTGGGTGCCAAGTTCAACGCGGCCGACACCCTCAAGTTCACCGTGGGCGGCAGCATCTACGGCTACGACAACGACAAGGAGTCGACCGTCCTGCGTGCCCTGGGTAACACCACCAACGAGTTCAACCTGGTGGAAGGCTTCGGCCAGGTGGACTTCACCGGCTTTGCCATCCCGCTCTCGGCCTATGGCCAGTTCGTCAAGAACACCGAAAGTACCGACGGCAAGGACAAGGCCTGGCTGGCCGGCCTGAAAACCAAGGTCGGCGCCTGGAGCCTGGACTACAACTACCGCGACGTGCAGCGTAACGCGGTGGTCAGCGCCTTCACCGACTCCGACTTCGGCAACGGCTTCACCGGGTCGCGTGGCCACAAGTTCAAGGTCGGCTACGAGATCGACAAGAACTTCTCACTGGGCGCGGCCTACCTGATGGCCAAGACCGACTTCTCCAACCTGCCGAACAGCGATGCTGACGTAGATACGCTGCAGGTGGACCTGGAAGCGAAGTTCTAAGCGCCAGGCTCCTTTGCTCCACCCTGAAGCGGGAAATGCTGACCCCATCCAGCATTTCCCGCTTTTTTTGCTCTGTCAGAAATGCTCCGGCCCTATCGCCGGCAAGCTGACTCCCAAGAGAAATATGCACCACTGTGGGAGCCGGCTTGCCGGCGATAGGGCCGGAGCAGGCGAAACGGGTATCAGCGCTTGCGCAGGATCACGCTGCCAATCGAATAACCCGCACCGAACGAGCTCAGCACACCCAGCGCCCCCTTGGCCAGGTCATCCTGGTACAGGTGGAAGGCAATCACCGACCCTGCCGAGCTGGTGTTGGCATAACGGTCGAGAATCACCGGTGCCTCTTGCTCGTCCACTTCGCGGCCCAGCAGCTTCTTGACGATCAGGTGGTTCATGCTCAGGTTGGCCTGGTGCAGCCAGAAACGCTGGACGTCGCTCGGCTGCTGGCCGTTTTCGTCCAGGTGCTGGCCGATCAGTTCGGCGACCTTCGGGCAGACTTCCTTGAATACCTTGCGGCCTTCCTGCACGAACAGCTTGTCGCGCGAGCCGATACCCTCTTCCGCGGCGCGGTTGAGGAAGCCGAAGTTGTTGCGGATGTTATTGGAGAACGCGGTCCACAGCTTGGTGCTGACGATATCGAACTGGTGTGCGGAGGTGGCCAGGTCGGCACGTTCGATCAGTACCGCAGTGGCGGCGTCACCGAAAATGAAGTGGCTGTCGCGGTCACGGAAGTTCAAGTGGCCGGTGCAGATTTCCGGGCTGACCACCAGCACCGCCCGGGCTTGGCCCAACTGCACGCTGTTGGCTGCCGTCTGAATACCGAAGGTGGCCGACGAACAGGCGACGTTCATGTCGAAGGCGAAGCCCTCGATACCGAGCGCCTGCTGCACTTCGATGGCGATGGCCGGGTACGGGCGCTGCAGGTTGGAGCAGGCGACAATCACCCCGTCGACATCGGCGGCGGTGCGCCCGGCACGTTCCAGCGCCTGACGCGCAGCGGCAACGCCCATTTCGCAGAGGATCGACTGTTCGTCGTTGGAACGCTCCGGCAGGCGCGGTTTCATGCGCTGCGGGTCGAGGATGCCGGCCTTGTCCATGACGAAGCGGCTCTTGATGCCCGAGGCCTTTTCAATGAAGGCGGCATCGGACAGCGGCGCCGCCTCGACTTCGCCACGCTCGATGGCGGCGGCATTGTCACGGTTGAAGCGCTGTGCCCAGGTGTTGAAGGACTCCACCAGTTCTTCGTTGGAAATGCTCTGGGCCGGGGTATACAGGCCGGTGCCGCTGATGACGACGTTGTGCACGGTCGTTCCTCTGGTCAAAGGCCATCGCCATGCGGCGCAGGCCGGGAAAAGGGCAACATAATGGCACCTTGGTACCAATTCATGGACGAGGGCTGCGCCCTCGATCGCTGGCAAACCAGCTCCCACAGTTCAATACGTCCCCTGTGGGAGCTGGCTTGCCAGCGATGGGCCGCAAAACGACCCAAAATTCCGTCAAGTTTGCCACAAGTTGCAACGGTTAGGCTTCCACCTGACTCCACTGCTTGCTCAGTCGCTTGTCGGAAACCGGCACCTTGGTCCCCAATTGCTGGGCAAACAACGACACCCGGTACTCCTCCAGCAGCCAGCGGTACAAGGTCAGTTGCTCATCGCGCTTGCCTTCCTGGGCATGCTTGTCGGCACGGGCCTGGTATTGCGCCCAGCAATTGGCCAGCTCGCCACTCCACACCCGGTCCTTCTGTACCTGCGACCCCAGCTTCTCCAGGCGCAGTTCCACTGCCTTGAGATAACGCGGCAATTCCTTGAGCCAGGCCCCCGGCGTCTCGCGCACGAAGCCCGGATACACCAGGTTGGCCAGTTGCTGCTTGATATCGTTGAGCGCCACCGCCTGGCTCAGGTCGATCTTGCCCTTGAAGCGCTTCTGCAAGCCATGCCATAGCTTGAGCACCTCCAAGGTCAGGCGCGCCAGGCGCTCGGCATGCTCGCTCCAATTGCCACGCTTGCGTTCGGCCAGCGAGGCCAGAGCGGCGCCATCACGGGGCAGCGGGTCTTCGCCTTCGAGCACGCAACTGTCGAGACTGGCCAACAGGATATCCTCCACCAGCGCCTCGACCCGGCCCAATTCGCGATACAGCAGGCCCAATTCGGTCAGCCCTGGCAGCTTGCCGCGCAGGAACTTGGCCGGCTCGGCCAGCTGTTGCAGCAACAGGCGCTGCAGGGCACGTCGGTGCTGGAACTCGGCCTCGGCCTGGGTCGAGAACCGCCCCTCGCGCACCGTGCCGTTGTCCTCGACCAGTGCCGGGTACACGGTCATCGACAGCCCGGCGATCTTCTGCTGGGCGGTCTGCGCCACTTGCTCGAAGACCTTGGCCTGTACCGGCTGTTCGGCTTTGTCGTTGCGCGGCAAGGCCAGGGCGGCCTGGCTGGCGGCGGCAAAACGGGCAGTCAGTTCGGCCAGGTCGCGGCCCTCGCCGAGGAACTTGCCCTGGGCGTCGACCACTTCGATGTTCATGCGCAGATGGCCTTCGACCAGCCCGGTCGCTTCCGCCCAGGCCTCGTCAGACACCCGCGCCCCGGTCATGCGCAGCAGCTCATGGCCCAGTGCCTGGGGCAACGCGCCCTGGCCGAAGACCATGCGCGCCAGTGCGGCCTTGACGAAGTCCGGCACCGGCACGAAGTTCTTGCGCAGGGCCTTGGGCAGGTTGCGCACCAGGGCGATGCACTTGGCCTCGAGCAGGCCCGGCACCAGCCATTCCAGGCGTTCGCCCGGCAGGTTGGGCAGCAACGGCGCCGGCACCCGTACGGTAACGCCGTCACGGGGGTGGTTCGGTTCGAAGTGGTAGCTCAGCGACAGGCGCAATTCGCCCACCTGCAAGTGATCCGGGTACTGCGCTGCGGTGACCTCGCTGGCCTCGCGGGCCAGTACGTCCTCCTCGCGCATGATCAGCAAGTTGGCGTCCTTCTGGCTGGTCATCCGGTACCAGGCATCGAAGGTCGCGGTCTGGTGGATCTCCGCGGGCAGGCGCGCTTCGTAGAAGGCGTAAAGGGTTTCTTCGTCAGCCAGAATGTCGCGCCGGCGGGCCTTGGCCTCCAGTTCGTCGAGCTGCTCCAGCAGGCGCTTGTTGGCCGCCAGGCACTTGGCCCGGGACTGGATCTCGCCGCCGACCAGGCCATCGCGGATGAACAGCTCGCGGGAAGTGACGGGGTCGATCGGACCGAAATGCACCGGGCGGCGTCCGACCAGGATCAACCCGTACAAGGTGATCTGCTCGTAAGCCACCACCTGGCCGCGCTTCTTCTCCCAGTGCGGTTCGAAGTGGTTCTTCTTGATCAGGTGGGTGGCCAGCGGCTCGATCCAGTCCGGCTCGATCTTGGCCACCATGCGCGCATACAGCTTGGTGGTTTCCACCAGTTCGGCGGCCATCACCCACTGCGGCCGCTTGCGGCCAATGCCCGACGACGGGTGAATCCAGAACCGCCGCTGGCGTGCGCCCTGGTAGTCGCCCTCCTCGGTCTTCTGGCCGATCTGGCTGAGCAGGCCGCTGAGAATCGCCTTGTGCATGCGCTGGTAGTCGCAGGCATCCTTGTTCACCGTCAATTGCAGGTCGCGACAGATCAGCGCCAGCTGGCGGTGGGCGTCGCGCCACTCGCGCAGGCGCAAGTAATTGAGGAAGTTCTTGCGGCACCAGTTGCGCAGCGGGTTGGCGGTCAGCGCCTGGCGCTGCTCCTCGAAGCCGCGCCACAGGTTGACCAGCGCGGCGAAGTCGGAATCGACATCCTTCCACTGGGCGTGGGCCTGGTCGGCGGCCTGCTGACGCTCCGGGGGACGCTCGCGCGGGTCCTGCACCGACAGTGCGCTGGCGACAATCAGCACTTCCTGCAGGCTGCCCTGACGGGCGCCCTCGAGCAGCATGCGGCCCAACCGTGGATCGATCGGCAGACGCGCCAGCTGGCGGCCCAGCGGCGTCAGCTGGTTCTCGCGATTGACCGCCGACAGCTCCTGCAACAGGTTGAAGCCGTCACTGATGGCCTTGCCATCCGGCGGCTCGATGAACGGGAAGGCGTCGATGGCGCCGAGACGTAGGTGCAGCATCTGCAGGATCACCGCCGCCAGGTTGGTGCGCAGGATCTCCGGATCGGTGAACGCCGGCCGGCCGTTGAAGTCGTCCTCGCTGTACAGGCGGATGCAGATGCCCGGCTCGACCCGGCCGCAACGGCCTTTACGCTGGTTGGCGCTGGCCTGGGACACTGCCTCAATGGGCAGGCGCTGGACCTTTGCGCGGTAGCTGTAGCGGCTGATGCGCGCGGTGCCGCTGTCTATCACGTAGCGGATGCCCGGCACGGTCAGCGAGGTTTCGGCGACGTTGGTCGCCAGCACCACGCGCCGGCCGCTGTGGGACTGGAAGATACGCTGCTGCTCGGCCGGCGACAGCCGCGCATACAGCGGCAAAATCTCGGTGTGGCGCAACTGCGCCTTGCGCAGGATCTCGGCGGCGTCGCGGATCTCGCGCTCGCCGGGCAGGAACACCAGTACATCGCCCGGGCCCTTGCCCTGGCTGCGCTCGTACTGGGCGATCTCGTCGAGGCTGGCGAGGATCGCCTGGTCAACGGAAAGGTCGTCCTCGACCTGGTTGCCCTCCTCATCCTGTTCGCTGGTCAGCGGGCGGTACCAGGTTTCCACAGGGTAGGTACGGCCGGACACCTCGATGATCGGCGCGCCGTCGAAGTGCTTGGAGAAGCGCTCCAGGTCGATAGTCGCCGAGGTGATGATCAGCTTCAGGTCAGGGCGGCGGTGCAGCAAGGTCTTGAGGTAGCCGAGCAGGAAATCGATGTTCAGGCTGCGCTCGTGAGCCTCGTCGACGATGATCGTGTCGTAGCGTTCGAGGAAGCGGTCGTGCTGGGTCTCCGCCAGCAGGATACCGTCGGTCATCAGCTTGACCAGGGTGTTCGAATCGCTCTGGTCCTCGAAGCGCACCTGGTAGCCCACCAGCGCCCCCAACGGCGTGCCCAGCTCCTCGGCGACCCGCGCCGCGACGCTGCGCGCGGCGATTCGCCGAGGCTGGGTGTGGGCGATCAGGCCGTGGCTGCCACGGCCCAACTCCAGGCAGATCTTCGGCAACTGGGTGGTCTTGCCCGAACCTGTCTCGCCGGCGATGACCAACACCTGGTGCTCGGCCAGGGCCTTCTTGATCTCGTCGCGCTTGGCGGCGATGGGCAGGTTGTCGTCGTAGCGAATGCTCGGCACGCTCTGCTGGCGCGCGGTGACCTGGGCGCAGGAGGCCTGGACCTTTTCCACCCACTGCGCGAGCTTGCCCTCGTCGGGGCGCTTGCGCAGCTCGTGCAATTGCCGGCGCAACCGATGGCGGTCGGCGATCATGGCGTGGTCGAGGTTCTTCAGCAGTTGATCGATGGCGTGGTCTGTCATGGGGCTTTTTAATGATGCAGGCGAGTGCTGCTTTTTCATGATCGGCAGGCGTAAGAGGCGCGATTGTCGCAGATTTGCGAAATCGATGCTGCCTGTGCCCGCCGTTCAGTCGCGATCACGCTCGAAATAGCGGGAGCGCTTGAACAACAACGGGGTAGCAATTGCCACGAAAAAAGCTGACCAGCCAATACCATCAAGTTGCAGGAACTGTTCTTCACCCAGTTGAGTACAGGCGGTGATCCCGGTGACGTTGAACACGATGTAAAGAAAAAACCTGATGCACCTTGACCGGCATGCCCAGTCGACCAACGTGCCGACCACGAGAGCATAGCAAATACCATAAAGCACCCACATATCCGCCCCCTTCAGATAATCAACATCAGGCTGCTGGATTGGGGACCAATACCGCCTTTCACGGTTGCTGATAGCGATGCCAGTACATCCCCAGCATGAAAAGTAGGAATCTTATTCTGAATCAACCACGCCACAGCTCCGGTGACGGCGATCCCTGCGACCGCCGCCGCAGGCCCACCTGCCATTGCTAGCGCGACATCCGCCGTCGCTTTACCCGCTGCGGTACTGAAAATGCCCGAAACCCTGTACCTCTGCTGATTGAGGCTGTCCCCCTGCTGGCGAGTTAACGGCCGCGATACCGCAACCGTCATATGGCAAGGCCGTTCCCCCGCCAGCATGCGGTCATAAAGCTCCACCATCTTTTCAACGACCTTATAGTGCCCGGCATGCACGAATGGCAGCCCCGTCTGCCGGATCTGGCAACATTCCCCTGGTTGGATGATGAACTCGCTGACATCGAAGACGATCGCGTGATGTGCAACTACCTGATAAGTCCTTTGTGCTTGCATGGCTATCCCTGTCGCTTGCCTATCCTGCAGAACTTAGCGACTTTCACCTCTGGCCCTGGCCCTGCAAATTAGCCTGGGTCCGACAAAGCTGTGGGAAGCTTCCTAAGCTCCTGCGAAGCGGTGGGCAAACCTTGCCAATGTTTAGCCCCCACCGGAATGAACGTCGCCATTCACTGCTTTAATCAACCTTAAAGGCCATGTGAGTATCCAGGGATGCTTCCCGACCCGATGATCACCCGCTCGCTGCCCCACCCTTCATTGCCGAAGGCCCGGGCCCGTGCCGGTGAAAATCCGTTGGTCCATATCATCCTGGCGTTCTGGGCGCTGTGGCACTGCCGTCACGCGCGCCCACCGGACACTTCGCTCACGCACTCCTGACCCGACCCGGCCATCCTCTGGCCGATTGACTCAGCCTGACCGCTCGCCTGCGCGGCGGTCCCGTGTGCCCCAGAGCGAATCCACCATGCACTTTGCCCCTGCCGAGCAAGCCAGGCGTTTCCTGGCCGACAACCCCGATATCGACCTGATCGAACTGTTCATCCTCGACGCCAACGGCGTCCCCCGCGGCAAGCTGCTGCATCGCGAGGAACTGCTGGCGGTGTTCGACAGCGGCCGCCCGCTGCCCAGCACCATCCTCGGCCTGACCCTCAACGGCGATGATGTGGAAGACTCCGGTCTGGTCTGGGACGTCGGCGACATCGACTGCCGTGCCTATCCGCTGGATGGCAGCCTGGTGCGCCTGCCCTGGCGCCGGGTGCCGACCGCCGCCGTGCAGGTCAGCATGCACCCCAGCGAAGGCCTGCCGGCCAGCGTCGCCGATCCGCGCCATGTGCTGCTGCGGGTGATCGATGCCCTCAAGGCCGATGGCTTCCACCCGGTGATGGCTTGCGAGCTGGAGTTCTACCTGCTCGACCAGCAGCGCGACGCCCAAGGCCGGCCGCAGCCGGCGCTGGACAGCGACGGCGGCCGCCCGCGCGGTACCCAGGTCTATGGCTTGCGCGAGCTGGAGCAGATCGAACCGTTCCTTGCCGATCTGTATGCTGCTTGCAAGGCTCAGGACATCCCGGTGCGCACGGCGATCTCCGAGTACGCCCCGGGGCAGGTGGAAATTACCCTGGAGCACGGCGATGCGCTCCAGGCCATGGACCAGGCCGTGCGCTACAAGCGCCTGGTCAAGGGCATTGCCAATGCCCATGGCATGCAGGCCTGCTTCATGGCCAAGCCGTTCGCGCAACTGGCCGGTACCGGCATGCACATGCACCTGAGCCTGGCGGACGCCGCAGGCAACAACCTGTTCGCCAGCGAAGACAAGGCCGGCACCCCACTGTTGCGCCAGGCGGTGGCCGGCATGCTGCGCCACCTGCGTGAGTCGCAGCTGTTGTTCTGCCCCAACGCCAACTCGTTCCGCCGCTTCCAGGCCAACAGCTATGCCCCGCTGGCGCCGACCTGGGGCGTGGACAACCGCACCGTCAGCCTGCGCGTGCCCGGCGGCCCGGCCAACAGCCGGCATGTGGAGCACCGCATCTGCGGCGCCGACGCCAACCCCTACCTGGCCGCCGCCGCGATACTTGCTGCCACGCACCAGGGCATCCGCGAACAGCTCGATCCCGGCGCGCCAGTCGAAGGCAACGGCTATGCCCAGGCCAGCGAGTACCTGCCCACCGACTGGCTGACTGCCCTGGAAGCCCTGGAGCAGTCGGCCTGGGCCAGGGAGGCGCTGGGCGAGGCCTTCCTCGGCGTGTACCTGAAGGTCAAGCGTGCCGAGTACCGCCAGTTCATGGCCGAGGTCGGCGAACAGGACTGGCGCTGGTACCTGCATCAGGCCTGACAGACGAACTACAACAAGGAACACCCATGAACGCAGCACTGAACAACGGGCCGGCCCAACGCGCGCCGTCCTACTACAGCGCCACCCTCAATGACGCGACCGAATACCCCCCACTCAAGGGCACGGTGCAGGTGGACGTGGCGATCATCGGCGGCGGCTTCACCGGCGTGGCCACTGCGGTGGAGCTGGCCGAACGTGGCCTGAAGGTAGCCATCGTCGAGACCAACCGCATCGGCTGGGGCGCCAGCGGGCGCAACGGTGGCCAGGTCACCGGCAGCCTGTCGGGCGACGAGGCCATGCGCACGCAGATGCGCGACCGTCTGGGCGCCGAGGTGGACGACTTCATCTGGCACCTGCGCTGGAGCGGCCACCAGATCATCGAACAGCGGGTCGAGCGCTACGGCATCCAGTGCGACCTCAAGCATGGCCACCTGCACGCGGCGATGAAACCGTCGCACATGACCGAACTGCGCGCCTTCGAGGCCGAAGCCCAGCGCCGCGGCATGGGCGACCTGGTGCAATTGCTCGACCGCGACGCCATGCAACAGCACCTGCAGAGCCCGCTGTACCTTGGCGCCTTGAAGAACCGCCGCAACCTGCACCTGCATCCGCTCAACCTGTGCCTGGGCGAGGCCCGCGCCGCCCATGGCCTCGGCGCGCTGGTGTTCGAGAATTCCGAAGTGCTGGAGATCATCCACGGCCCTCGTCCGGCCGTGGTCACGGCCCAGGGACGGATCGAGGCACGCCAGGTGATGCTGGCCGGCGACGTCTACCACAAGCTGGAAAAACGCCAGCTCAAGGGCAAGATCTTCCCGGCCATGGGCGGCATCGTCACCACCGCGCCACTGGGCGACCTGGCCGAGCAGATCAACCCGCAGGACCTGGCGGTGTACGACTGCCGCTTCGTTCTCGACTACTACCGCCTGACCGCCGACAAACGCCTGCTGTTCGGCGGCGGCGCCAACTACTCCGGGCGCGACTCACGAGATATCGAAGGCGAACTGCGTCCGTGCATCGAGCGTACCTTCCCGGCGCTCAAGGGCGTGCCGATCGAATTCCAGTGGAGCTGCGCGATGGGCATCGTGGTCAACCGCATCCCGCAACTGGGCAAGCTGTCGGACAACGTCTGGTACTGCCAGGGGTACTCCGGGCACGGCATCGCCACCAGCCACATCATGGGCGAGATCATGGCCGAGGCACTGACGGGGACGCTGGGGAATTTCGATACCTTTGCGGCGTGCAAGCACATCAAGGTGCCGATGGGAGACTTGCTGGGGAATCCGCTGCTGGCGGCAGGGATGTGGTACTACCAGATGCTGGAAAAGTTGCGCTGAGTTTCATATCGCCAACGTGGGAGCGGGCTTGCCCCGCTCCCACGCTTCAATCCCAGAGCAGACTGCGGATCAGGCGATCTTCTTCAGGCCCTGCTTTTTCAGCTCTTCGTCACGCAACTCGCGGCGCAGGATCTTGCCAACGTTGGTAGTCGGCAGCGCATCGCGGAACTCGATGGCCTTGGGCACCTTGTAGCCGGTGACGTTGGCACGCATGTGCTCCATGACCTGTTCCTTGGTAAGCGTCATGCCAGGCTTGACCACGATGAACACCTTGATCACCTCGCCAGACTTCTCGTCCGGGACACCGATGGCCGCGCACTGCAACACACCTGGCAGCGTGGCAAGCACATCTTCGAGCTCGTTGGGGTACACGTTGAAGCCGGACACCAGGATCATGTCCTTCTTGCGATCGACGATGCGCATGTAGCCATCAGGCTGGATCAAGGCAATGTCACCGGTTTTCAACCAGCCATTGCTGTCGATGATCTCGGCGGTGGCATCGTCCCGCTGCCAGTAGCCCTTCATCACCTGCGGCCCCTTGATACACAGCTCGCCCACCTCGCCCAGGGGTAGTTCCTGGCCGTTGTCGTCGATGATCTTGCACAGGGTGGACGGCACCGGGATACCGATGGTGCCCACCTGGTTGGCCGAGGTCGGGTTGACTGCCGCCACCGGGCTGGTCTCGGTCATGCCGTAACCTTCGCAGATGGCACAACCAGTCACCGCCTTCCAGCGCTCGGCCACGCTCATCTGCAGCGCCATGCCACCGGACAGGGTGATCTTCAGCGCCGAGAAATCGAGGTTGCGGAAAGTCTCGTTGTTGCACAGGGCGACAAACAGCGTGTTGAGGCCGATGAAGCCGCTGAACTTCCACTTGCCCAGTTCCTTGACCATCGCCGGCAGGTCGCGCGGGTTGCTGATCAGCACGTTGTGGTTGCCGATCAGCATCATGGCCATGCAATGGAAGGTAAAGGCGTAGATGTGGTACAGCGGCAGCGGAGTGATGAGGATCTCGCAACCTTCGTGCAGGTTCGAGCCCATCAGCGCACGGCACTGCAGCATGTTGGCCACCAGGTTGCGATGGGTGAGCATCGCGCCCTTGGCCACGCCGGTGGTACCGCCGGTGTACTGCAGCACGGCGACGTCGCCGGGCTGCGGGTTGGCCTCGGTGACCGCGCCGCCCTTGCCCAGCGCCAGCGCGTCGTTGAAGCGCACCGCGCCCGGCAGGTGGTAGGCCGGCACCATTTTCTTCACGTACTTGATGACGCTGTTGATCAGCAGGCGCTTGAGTGGTGGCAACAGGTCGGCCACTTCGGTGACAATGACGTGCTTGACCTGGGTCTTGGGCACCACCTTTTCCGCCAGGTGCGCCATGTTGGCCAGGCACACCAACGCCTTGGCGCCGGAGTCGTTGAACTGGTGCTCCAGCTCCCGCGCAGTGTACAGCGGGTTGGTGTTGACCACGATCAGCCCGGCACGCATGGCGCCGAAGACGGCGACAGGGTACTGCAGGACATTGGGCAACTGGACCGCGATGCGGTCACCCGGCTTCAGGTCGGTATGCTGCTGCAGCCAGGCGGCGAAGGCACCGGACAACGTGTACAGCTCGCCGTAGGTGATGGTCTTGCCCAGGTTGCTAAAGGCAGGTTTGTCGGCAAAGCGTTGGCAGGATTGCTTGAGTACCGCCTGGATATTGGGGAATTCGTCAGGATTGATGTCCGCCGTGACCCCGGCTGGGTACTTATCCTTCCAAAAATGTTCGATCATGGAAGCCCGCTCCTTCAGCAACAGCGAATTCGGTACGCGTCGATGCGCTTATTATTGATATGAGAGGACGGCTCATTGCAAACCGGATCCTCTGAAAGCGCGCCGAGAGTAACAGCTTTGCAAGGGGTCGCCTAGAGGCCGGAATGGGCCGACAGGTCACAAAAATGACTCAATGAACAATACAGGTCATTTTTAGAGTAATTATACAAAATGTCGCGAAAGCGCCTGAAAATCTCGATCTAGATAGGTTTTACAGGCGCTGGCTTGCCCCTTGATGGCGTCTTGCCTGGCAATGGCCTTCACCCAGGCTCACGCGATCATGGGACAAACCCGCTCCTGCTATCAGGCAATATCACGCAGTTCCCGACGCAGGATCTTGCCCACCGGGGTCATCGGCAGCGAATCGCGCAGCACGATGTGCTTGGGCACCTTGTAACCGGTGAAATTGCTCTTGCAGAACGCCTTGAGCTCATCGACGCTCACCCCGCCCGCACGCGGCACCACGAACAGCTTCACCGCTTCGCCGGTGCGCTCGTCCGGCACGCCGATCACCGCGCAGCTGGCCACCTGCGGATGGCCCATCACCACGTCCTCGATCTCGTTGGGATACACGTTGAAGCCCGAGACGATGATCATGTCTTTCTTGCGGTCGACGATCCGCGTGTAGCCGTCCGGGTCGATGATCGCGATGTCGCCGGTCTTCAGCCAGCCTTCGCTGTCCAGCACCTGGGCGGTAGCCTCAGGCTGCTGCCAATAGCCCTTCATCACCTGCGGCCCCTTGATGCACAACTCGCCACGCTCGCCCAACGGTTGTTCGTGACCGTCATCGTCGATCACCTTGAACCCCGTGCCAGGCACCGGGATCCCCACCGTTCCCAGGCGCGCCAGCTGGCCATAGGGGTTGGTGCTGGCCGCTGGCGAGGTCTCGGTCAGGCCGTAGCCTTCGACGATGCGGCAACCCGTGAGCGCCTCCCAGCGCTCGGCGGTGGCCTTGACCAGCGCGGTGCCGCCGGAATTGGTGATCTTCAGCGCGGAGAAATCCAGCGACTTGAACCCCGGGTTGTCCATCAGCGCGACGAACAGGGTATTCAGGCCTACCAGCGCCGAGAACCGCCACTTGCCCAGTTCCTTGATGAACCCCGGAATGTCGCGGGGGTTGGTGATCAGCACGTTGTGATTGCCGGTTACCATCATGCACATGCAGTTCGCGGTAAAGGCATAGATGTGGTACAGCGGCAGCGGCGCGATCATCACCTCCTGCCCTTGCTTGATCAGCGGCTGGCCATCGGGCCCGTGCTGGCCGAAACAGGCCAGGACCTGAAGCATGTTGGCCACCAGGTTGCCGTGGGTGAGCATGGCCCCCTTGGCCAGGCCCGTGGTCCCGCCGGTGTACTGCAGCACCGCGACATCGTCGAGCGTCTGCGCCACTGGTTGGTGGTTGAGCCGTTGCCCCTGGCGCAGGACGTGCTTGAACGAGACCGCCTGGGGCAGCCGATAGGCGGGGACCATCTTCTTCAGCTTGTCGACCACGGTGTTGATCAGCCAACCCTTGGCCGCCGGCAGCAAGTCGCCCATCTTCGCTTCGATCAGGTACTCGATGCCGGTGTCGGGCAGCACCTCCTGCACACGCTTGCCGAACATGTTCAGGTACACCAACGCGCGGGCGCCGGAGTCCTTGAACTGATGGCGCATCTCGCGCTCGGTGTACAACGGGTTGGTGTTGACCACCACCAGCCCGGCGCGCAAGGCGCCGAACACGGCGATCGGGTATTGCAGGACGTTGGGCATCTGCACCGCGATGCGGTCGCCCGGCGCCAGGTCGGTGTGCTGCTGCAACCAGGCGGCGAAAGCCGCCGAGTAGCGTTCGAGGTCCGCGTAGCTCAGGGTGACGCCAAGGTTGCTGTATGCCGGCCGGTCGGCGAAGCGCTTGCAGGAGCGTTCGAACACGTCGACGACTGACGTATAGGCATTCATGTCAATGGTGGAAGGCACGCCCGCCGGGCGCTTGTCGTTCCAGAAATCGGCTTGCATTTATTGTTGTTCCTCTACCGGGACGTCCCTGACCTGATCGCCTGATGGCAAAAAGGTGTTCAGCCGACGTTAGCAGCTCTGTCGAGGGTGGCAAATACGCCAAGTGCCGCCATTAACATTGTGAATCTCTTTTCTACCCTTCCTGCAATCGAGCGCTTTGCGCATACACTGTTGGCGAACCTTTGCGCGCAAGGACCCGCCATGCCCCATGACGCCTTCTGGCTCCCCGCCAGCGAGCATTGCAGTCTTTATGTTCATCAATGGCTGCCCGCCACGCCGGTCAAGGCCGTGGTGTTGCTGGCCCACGGCATGGCCGAGCATGCCGGGCGCTACCAGCGCCTGGGGCATGCCCTCAACGCTGCCGGCTACGGGCTGCTCGCCCCCGACCTGCGCGGGCATGGCCGTACCGCCGAGCTGGGCAGCCTGGGCCTGTTCGCCCGCCTTAATGGCTGGAATGCCGTGGTCAACGACCTGGGCCTGTTGGCCCAGCACGTCGGCCAGCAGTTCCCGGGCACCCCGCTGTTCCTGTTCGGCCACAGCATGGGCAGCTACATCGCCCAGGCCTACCTGCTGCACCACAGCGCCAGCCTGCAAGGCGCGATCCTCAGCGGTTCGAACTTCCAGCCGGTGGCACTGTACCGGTCCGCGCGCCTGATCGCCCGGTTCGAAGCCTGGCGCCAAGGCCCCCTGGGCAAGAGCGCGCTGATCGACTGGCTGTCGTTCGGCTCGTTCAACAAGGCCTTCAAACCCAACCGCACGGCATTTGACTGGCTCAGCCGAGATGCCGGGGAAGTGGACAAGTACATCGCCGACCCGTTGTGCGGCTTCCGTTGCAGCAACCAGCTGTGGCTCGACCTGCTGCAGGGGCTGGCGCAGATCAGCCAGCCCAGGCATCTCGGGCAGATCGACCCAAACCTGCCTATTTTGGTAATCGGCGGCGAATGTGATCCGGTGAGTGCCGGCAAGCGTCTCACCCATCTGGCCGACGCCCTGCGCGCGACCGGCAACCGTCATGTACAGTTGCGCATCTACCCCGGCGCACGCCACGAAGTGCTCAACGAAACCCATCGCGACGAGGTCACCGCCGAGATCATCGGCTGGCTGGACCAGGCGCTGGCCCTTGGCCGCCCTGCCCGCAGTGAATGATCGGCCACCTCGCCCGCACCAGAAGGAAGCCTCGATGACCCAGGTCACCAACACCCCTTACGAAGCCCTCGAAGTCGGCCAGAAAGCTGAGTACAAGAAGTCTGTCGAAGAGCGCGACATCCAGCTGTTCGCCGCCATGTCCGGCGACCACAACCCGGTGCACCTGGACGCCGAGTTCGCCGCCAAGAGCATGTTCCGCGAGCGCATCGCCCATGGCATGTTCAGTGGCGCGCTGATCAGCGCCGCGGTGGCCTGCACCTTGCCTGGCCCGGGCACCATCTACCTGGGCCAGCAGATGAGCTTCCAGAAGCCGGTGAAGATCGGGGACGAATTGACCGTGCGCCTGGAAATTCTCGAGAAGCTGCCCAAGTTCAAGGTGCGCATCGCCACCAATGTGTACAACCAGAACGATGAGCTGGTCGTCAGTGGCGAGGCCGAGATCCTCGCGCCGCGCAAGCAGCAGACGGTCGAGCTGGTCAGCCCGCCGAACTTTGTCGCCAGCTGATTCACCACGCCGGCCATCGCGGGCACGCTGGCGATAGCTCAGCCCAGTTCGCGTAAGCGCCGTTCTATATGCCGCCGTTCCGGCCCCTGGCGGGTAAGCGTCAGCGCTTGCCGCCAGGCATCCCGGGCCTGATCGAGGTTGCCCAGCTGCCGGTGCAGTTCGGCGCGCGCGGCATGGGCCAGGTGATAATCACCCAGCTCGCCCCGCTGCAGGATTGCCTCCACCGCCTGCAACCCCACCTGGGCGCCGTCCCGCCTGGCCAGCGCCGCCGCCCGGTTCAGCTCCACCACCGCTGATGGCCAGTGACGCTGCAGCACATCGTACAGGCCGATGATCTCGTCCCAATCCGTGGCCTCGGCGCTGGGCGCTTCGGCATGCACCGCGGCTATGGCCGCCTGCACGGTATACGGCCCGAAGTCGCGACTGCGCAGTGCCTGCTGGACCAGCTGGCTGCCCTCGTCGATCTGCCCGCGATCCCACAGGCTGCGATCCTGCTCATCCAGCAGCACCAGCTCACCCTGGGCATCGCTGCGAGCCCGCTGCCGCGATGCCTGCAGCAGCATCAACGCCAAGAGCCCGTGCACTTCGGCATCGGGCAGCAACTGGGCCACCAGGCGCCCCAGGCGGATCGCCTCATCGGTCAGCTCGCGGGTGGTGACATCTTCGCCCGCCGAGGCCGAATAGCCTTCGTTGAATACCAGGTAGATGACCCGCAGCACGCTTTCCAGGCGCTCGGGCAGCTCGCTCAGCTCCGGCACCTGATAGGGAATCTTCGCATCGCGGATCTTGGCCTTGGCACGCACGATGCGTTGGGCGATGGTGGCCGGGCTTTGCAGGAAGGCACGGGCGATCTGCTCGGTGGTCAGGTCACACACCTCGCGCAGGGTCAACGGCACCTGGGCGTCGGAAGCCAGCGCCGGGTGACAGCAGGTGAAGATCAGCCGCAGTCGGTCATCGGCCAGCAACGTCTGCTCGCCCGGATCGTCCGCTTCGCGTTCGAGCAACATGATCAGGTCGGCCTGGGAGCGGTCGAAGCGGGCACGCCGGCGCAGGGCATCGATGGCCTTGAAGCGGCCGACAGACACCAGCCAAGCCCGCGGGTTGTCCGGGATACCATCACGCTGCCAGCGCTGCACGGCAATGAAGAAGGCATCGTGCATGGCCTCCTCGGCCAGGTCGAAGTCCCCCAGCAGGCGGATGAGGGTCGCCAGGATCCGCCGCGAATCGCGGCGGTAGACAGCCTCCACCTCCTGGCGGACTTGCGCTTCCCCCACCATCAATCGGGCTTTCCCTGCTGACTCATGCGGCTTTTCTCCCGTTGCGTCAGGGTTGCAGTTCACGCACCGGCCGAACCTCGACGCTGCCCACCCGGGCTGCCGGGATGCCCTTGGCGATGTTCAGCGCCTCGTTAAGGTCACGGGCGTCGACCAGGTAGAAACCGGCCAGTTGCTCCTTGGTTTCGGCGAACGGGCCATCGGTCAGGCTCATGCGCCCGGCGCGTACACGTACCGTGGTGGCCGTCTGCACAGGCTTGAGCGCCTCGGCGGCGAGCATGCGCCCGCTGCCCTGGATGGATTCGGCGTAGGCCATGCATTCGGCGTCTTCGGGGCTGTCGGGCAGGCTGTGCAACAGCGCTTCATCACAATAGACCAGGCACAGGTATTTCATGATCGTCTCCAGCGGGTCGGCTCGGTGCGGTGGGCGATGAGCGGTATCAGGGCTTGAGGTCGAACAAGGCTTTTTGCGTTTCCATGTCGAACGGCGCCGACCAATGCTCGTGGATCACTTGCCATTGGCCGCCGCTGCGCCGATAGCCGACCGTGGCGCGCATGAAGCCGCACTGGCTTTCGTCGTCGCCCGGGCCACAGCGGTTGAGCCAATGAGCCAGGGCCAGGTCGCCGTCGGCGTATACCTTCAGCTCTGCCAGTTCGAAGACCATCGGCCCCGTGCACATGCCCATGCACATTTCCCAGTGTGCGCGGTAGGCGGCCTTGCCCTTGAACTGCAGGGCCTGGATGGCATCGAAGGCGAGAATGTCGTCGGCATAGGGTGCCACGATACGGTCCACGTCGCGCTCGCGCACGGCCTGCATCCACTGCTCGATCAGTTGACGAAGTTCAGTCTCGGCTGCGCTGTTCATCGGTGCTTCCTCCCAGCGTTCAACAATGATTGGCGCCGGTGCATTCCGGCGCCTTCACCCATGGTCGAACGGGAAAATGGAGAATCGACAACCCGATGAGAAAAAACAGTCAGCGGCACAGAACAGCCCGAATGATCAGGCCGGTACTGCCAGGATGAATTCGCGGTAACCGGAAAGCACCACGTAACCTGCGAAATAGCAGAAGATCGCCGCCGACAACAGGTACGACCAGGTCAGCAGGCGATCACCAAGCAGCCGCCCGCCATGACTGGCGATACCGCACAACGAGACACACCAGAGTAGCCCTGCGGCAAAGAAGCCACCGAGGAACAGGCCCGCATCCAGCGCGCTGCCGGCGCCGGAGCGGGAGATCAGCACGCCGCCGACTGCGGCGAACCAGAGAATCGCGCTGGGCGATGACATGGCCAGGAAGATACCGCGCAGGAATTCGCGCCAGCCCGATTCGATCACTACCTGGCCACGCGACTCCAGGTGCCCGCCGCGCCACGCCGCCAGCAGCATCTTCACCGCGAACCATGCCAATAACGCGGAGCCCCCCAGCCACAACGTCCAGCGCACGCTTTCGAACTGCAGCAAAACGGTCATGCCGGCCAGGGCCGCAATGGCGTAGATGAGATCGCCGACGCAGGTCCCCAGCCCAAGCCAGAAGCCCTGAAGAAACCCCCGCTGCATGGCCAGGGTAATCATGGCGATGTTGGCCACGCCGATGTCCAGGCACAGGGACAGGCTGAGGAGGAAACCATTGGAAAAGGGCATGGCAGGCTCGACTGCGGATGAAAGTCAGCGATTGAACCTGAATGCCCCCTGGCGGTACAGGAGGAATTTGCAGGTCAGGCCATCGCTGCCTGCTCGAAGACCTCGTCGGCCCATTGGTTCAGGCTCTTGCCGGCAACCCTGGCGGCAAGGCTGGCAGCAGCGTGCACTTCTGGGCGGATGCGCAACATGACCTTGCCCGAGGCCGGTTTTTCGGGGGTGACGCCCTGTTCGGCGCAATCGGCCAGGTAGTCGTCGAGTGCCTCACGGAACGCCTCGTGCAACGCAGGCACGGCGCTGGCGTGGAAGCTGATGATGTCCCGCAGGCCGAGCACGCGGCCGACGAAAATATCGTCACGCGCGTCGTACTCGATGCGGGCGGCATACCCTTTGTATCGCATGCAGCTCATGGTCGGACTCCCGCCCGCAGCAGGAACTCGCGGGCCTCTTCTATCTGATATCGCCTGGCTTCCTTGCCAGGATGGGGGCGATGGCAGCGCCAACACGGCTCGCCCAACAGCATCTTGACCCTGGAACCCTGCCGCTCCAGCACCTGGCCGCCAAGATGCAGCACCAGAGCCTCGATTTCGGCGAACGGCAATGTGGGTGTGGTCGGAGCTCTGAAGATGCTGTCCAGAATCTTGCGATATCGAGTGTTCATCGGAAAATGCTATCAAATAAAGATAGCATCTCCTTTCAACACTTTCATACAGGATCTTGCGTACCCATCAACACCTGCGCATAGCGCCCGCGATCCACGTTCGCGCCACTGAGCACCACCGCCACCCGCTTGCCGGCCTGACGCCCACGCTCCTGCATCAGTGCAGCCAGGGCGGCGGCACCGGCACCTTCGGCGGTGTTGTGGGTGGTTTCGTGGTAGAGGCGCATGGCTTCGGCGATCTCCTCGTCGCTCACCCGCACGATGCGCGCGGCATTCTCGCGTACCATCGCAAAGGCGTCGGGATGTGGCACGCGGCAGGCCATGCCATCGGCGAAGGTATCGGCGCTGGCGGTGGTGACAATGCGGCCCTGCTCGAAGCTCTGGGCATAAGCGTCTGCCGCAGTGGATACCACGCCGATGATCTCGGTGGACAGGCCCAGCAGGTTGCGCGCCTGAATCAACCCACAGATGCCCGACCCCATGCCGATCGGCACGTACACGCAATCCAGGTCGGCCACCGCCTCGAACAGCTCCAGAGCATAGGTGGCCACGCCACGCACCAGCTCCGGATCGAACGAGGGAACCATGGCAAAGCCCCGCGCCTCGGCCAGGCGCGCCGCCTCTTCCCGGGCCACGTCGAAGTCCACGCCATGCTCCACCAGCTCCGCACCCAAGGCGCGCATGGCGGCATTCTTCTCCCGCGAATTGCCTTCCGGCACCACGATCACCAGTGGCAAACCGGCCTGGCGCGCCGCCAGGGCCATGCTCTGGCCGTGATTGCCACGGGTGGCGGTAACCAGGCCACGGGGGACTGCACCACTGGCCAACAGCGAGCGGACATAGACCAGCCCGCCGCGCACCTTGAAGGCCCCCGTAGGCGCATGGTTCTCGTGCTTGACCCACAGCTGGCATCCCAGCCGCTCGGCCAGCAGCGGCCAGGCGTGCTGTGGGGTCGGCGGCACGTGCTGGTGAACGAAAGCGGCGGCTTCGCGCAGGGCGGGCAAGTCGAACATGGCGAACGTCCTTCATCGGTATGGGCTTGAACCGATCCTAAGCGCCGGGCATTGTATGGGTCCAAATAAATATTGCATGGGTAGCAATTTCGTGTGGATTCCGAGCCTCCCGGCCAACGACCAGCCGCGCTACCAGGCACTGGTCGAGGCCATCGCCAACGCCATCGAACAGGGTGAACTGAAGGTCGGTGAACGCCTGCCCCCGCAACGCCGCCTCGCCTGGGCGCTGGGCCTGAACCCGAGCACCACGCAGCAGGCCTACCGAGAAGCAGCGGCGCGGCACCTGGTGTCCGGGGAGGTGGGACGCGGCACCTATGTGCTGGCCAGCAGCAAGGAAGCGACGCTGTTTCGCCTCAAGCAACCCAGCCGCCAGCACCCAGTGATCGACCTGTCGACCAATGTGCCGGTGGCCGATCCCTGCAATCTCGACCTCGAGCACAGCCTACGCAGTCTGCTCGAACAGGGCGATACCACCCTGCTCGACCATTACCTGGGGCCCGAGCAGTTGCTGCTGGGGCGGATCGAGGGGGCGCGCTGGCTGGGCAACCGCGGTCTGGACCTGGCGCCAGAGGACGTGCTGCTTTGCGGTGGCGCCCAGCAGGCGCTGACCCTCGTGTTGCAGTCGTTGTGCCAGGCGGGCGAGCCAGTGATGGTCGAGGCGTTGACCGCTCCGGGCATCAAGGCGGCCTGTCGCCAGTTGCGCCTGCCCGTGCACGGCGTGGCCCTGGATGAGCAAGGCCTGCTCCCGGACGAACTGGACCGTGTGGTCCGCGCGAGCGGCGCGCGGGTATTGGTCACCACCCCTACCCTGCACAACCCGACCGGGGCGTGCATGGGCGAAGCCCGACGCCTGGCGCTGGCGCAAGTCGCCAGGCGCCACCAACTGCTGGTCATCGAGGATGACGTGTATGGCGCCTTGACCGACCGGCCACCACTCTACCCCTTGCTCGAAGGCCGTGGCGTGCTGATCAGCAGCCTGTCCAAGACCGTCGCCGCCGGCTTGCGCCTGGGCTGGATCGTGGCCCGGCCAGCATTGCTGGAGCAGATCGATCCCTTTGCCCAGGCCACCCACTGGTCGGTGTCACCGCTGAACCTGCGCATCGCCTGCCAATGGATCGCGGATGGCACTGCCGCCCGGCGGCTGGCCTGGCAACGGGAGGAACTGGGCGAACGTTGGCGGCTGGCGCGGACGGTGCTGGACGAGGCGCTGCCAGCCGATGGCGTACCGTCGCCCCACATCTGGTTGACCACGCCTGGAGAAGCCCAAGCGCTGGTTGCGCGGTGTCGGGCACAGGGGGTTGAGATCGTGCCGGCCAGCGTATTCGCGGTGGGCACCGACAGCGTAAGGGCCGTGCGAATCAGCCTGTCGGCGGCCCACAGCCGGGCGCAATTGAAGCAAGGACTGGAACTGGTGGGAGCGGGCCTGACCCGCGATTGCACTTGATACTCGGCTGAACGCCATCGCGGGGCAAGCCCGCTCCCACGAGCCTTGTCTCGGCCACGCTGCTCAATTAAGCCGGCAACCCTCACCCAATGCACGGTACTGGAGGGTGTGGACCTGCCCTTGATGATCCTCGTAGGTCATGGTGGCGGGCACCACTTCACAGACGTTGGGGATCGTCGACAGGCTGATCACGCGCTTGATGTCGAGGTTGGTGGAATAATCGTACTGCTCGACCACGGGCTGGGTGTCTGCGGTCTTGGCCTGGTCCGCGAAGGCGAACGGGGACATACCGACCAATGCAAGAATCAGTAAGGCTTTCATGGGTGTCGACCTTGATGGCTATCAAGCTGATCGCGTGACTTCTGACGCCGTCAATGGCCCGGAGAAGTTGTCATCAACTGCGAAGATGACACGAAGTACCGATCCCGCTTTATCGTACTGCCGGGGGGATGAATGAAAGTCTACTCCCCGCCTGAAATAGTTGAACCCCGGAGTCGGACATTCACCCTTGCCGCATTTGCAACAATCTGCGACAAAGCACCGATGAATTCCTGCCTGAGATAGCCACACTGCGTGAACCAAGCATGCTCCCCCTGACCTGCACTCGCCTTCCCCCAACCCAGCGGCGCCTGCTGGACCACTTCTATCGCCAACACGGCTCGCGCATGCGCGCTGCCGGTGAAGGCGAGCAATGGGTGGCGCGTGCCGCAGAAATCATCGGTGGGATGAACCTGACGCCCATCGGTGGCGATCACTGGCTGACCGGCCTGTTCGTCGCCCCGAAGTGGCGCGGCCAGCAGATCGCATCCCGGTTGATAGACGCGGCGCTGACCGAAAGCAACACGGCGACCTGGCTTTTCTGCCACCCGGACCTGGCGCCTTTCTACCAGCGCCTGGCCTTCACCCCGGCAACCACCCTGCCCGAGGCCCTGGCCTCACGCCTGGCCCGCTACCAGCGCAGCAAGGCCCTGCTGGCGATGAGGCGGGGTCAGTCGTCGGCCACGTCGAGCCCGGGGAACAGCACGTCGGTATAGCCGAACTTGCTGAAGTCCTGGATGCGCGAAGGATACAAACGGCCGATCAGGTGGTCGCACTCATGCTGCACCACCCGGGCGTGGAAGCCATCGGCAAAGCGGTTGATCGGGTTGCCCTGCGGATCGATGCCCGAATAACTGATGTGCTTGTAGCGCGGCACCACGCCACGCAGGCCGGGCACCGACAGGCAACCCTCCCAGCCGTCCTCGACCTCCGTGGCCAGCGGCGTGATCACCGGGTTGAGCAGGATGGTGCGTGGCACCGGCTCGGCGTCCGGGTAACGCTCGCTGCGCTCGAAGCCGAAGATCACCAGTTGCAGGTCAATGCCAATCTGCGGCGCGGCCAAGCCGACACCGCCGACATGAGCCATGGTCTCGAACATGTCGTCGATCAGTTGCGCAAGCTCCGGGCTGCCGATCATGTGCTCGGGAACCGGCGGGGCGATGCGCAGCAGGCGTTCATCGCCCATCTTGAGAATGTCGCGGATCATCAGGTATTCGGCTCGCGGGTCTGGGGTTCGGGTGTCACCGGGTGCTCATGGCCGAGCACGGTGATGGTCTGTTGCGGGTTGTCCTGCTCGAATTCCTTTTCGCCTGGGTTCTTGCCCTCGGCCGACATGTGCTCGATCACCGCGTTCATCTCGGCACCCAGCAGCAGCACCGCGGCAGAGATGTAGAAGTACAGCAACAGCACGATGATCGCCCCGATACTGCCATACATGGCGTTGTAGTCGGCAAAGGTCTTCACGTAGTAGGCAAAGCCCAGCGAGGCGACGATCCACACCACCACCGCCAGCACCGAACCTGGGGTGATGAACCGGAATTTCTGCTTCACATCGGGCATCACGTAGTAGATCAGCGCCACCGCCACCATCATCAGAATGATGATCGCCGGCCAGCGCAGGATGGTCCAGACGATGACGACCGCCTCCTCCAGCCCGACCTGTGAAGCGATCCACTCCATCACCTGCGGCCCCAGCACCATCAGCGCCGCCGCTGCCAGGAGCATGCCGGCGATGCCGACGGTATAGATGACCGAAAGCGGAATGCGTTTCCACACCGGCCGCCCCTCCGGCACGTCGTAGGCCGCGTTCATCGCGCTCATCATCAGGCGCACGCCCGCCGAGGCAGTCCACAAGGCAATCACGATACCCACCGACAGCAGCCCGCCCTTGGACTGCTGCAACTGGTCGATCACCGGGTTGACCTGCTCCAGGGCCTGGGGCGGCAGCACCAGTTCCGACTGCAGGCGCAGCCAGGAGAAGAAGTCCGGCAGATGCAGGAAACCAATCAGGGCGATCAGGAACAGCAAGAAGGGGAACAGCGAGAACAGCATCTGGTAGGCCAGCGCGGAGGCATAGGTGGACATCTCGTCATCGAGAAACTCCTTGACGGTGCGCACCAACACGCGATGCAGGGGCAGGCCGCGCAGGTCGGGGAAAATCATAGCGTCTCCTTTCGCCGCTTGATCGGAATGGCAATGCTGCAAGTCTAATAGACCAGGCGGCGGGCGTGCTGTTCGCTTGTACCTTGCGCACAGTCCAAAGCAAGCGCGGGGCAAGCCCGCCCCCATCTTGCGGAAGCGGGCATGCCCCGCGGCCAGGCTGCGGCGATCAAGGTTTCTTCACGGCATCCTTGACCTTGCCCACGGCCTGTTGCGCCTCGCCTTTCAGTTCCTGGGCCTTGCCCTCGGCGCGCAGCTTGTCATTGTCGGTTACCTTGCCGACGCCCTGCTTGATATTGCCCACGGCCTCGTTGGCCAGGCCCTTCGCTTTGTCCTTGGTGCCACTCATGGGATGTCTCCTCGGGGGAAAGACACGGGAAATCGTGTCGACATCTGATCGACCCAAGGCCATTGGCCAGAGTTTCAATTCATTTGCACCCTGTCAGCCAAACGGCAATTGGCTCGGCTCGATACGCTTGCACGGTTCAGGTTCGGTGATTTCGGGGAAGCGGGCTTGCCCCGCGATAAGCCCCACCCCACAATGGCAGGCCTTACTCGCGTCAACCCGCAGGAACCTGCATGAAACTCGACAAACCCACCGCCATCGCTCGCCGTAACGAGGCGCTGGCCAAGCCGGTACTCACCAGTGCCAACACCCTGTTCGCCATTCTCGACACCAAGCGCAACCTGTGGTGGTTCGAAGTGCCGGTTGCACTGCTGCGCAAGGGCCAGCCCGACTGGGTCAACCTGCTGCTGCACACCCCCGAGAACGACGGGCTGCAGCATCTGAAGGTGCCCACCAACTTCCTCAAGGCTCATCAGGAACAGATGGAAGTACGCAACCCCGGCAAGCGCCGTTCGACCATCAGCCTGGCCCTGAGCGCCGACCGCGACTCACTGCTGCGCGACACCCGCCCAGGTGGCGAGCAGCTGGACTTCAGCGCCTTCGTGCAGGCCTGATCAGGCCCGCTCGATCCGATCGTCATGGATGACGATGCGGCCCTGCTTGAACAACGCGCCGATGGCTTTCTTGAAGTTGCCCTTGCTCACGTTGAACATCTGGCTGATCACCGCCGGGTCGCTCTTGTCACACACCGGCAGCACACCGCCATTGGCCTCAAGGCGCTGCATGATCTGCTCGTGCAGACTGTCGGCCAAGGCCTGGCCCACCGGCTGCAGGCTCAGGGCGATCTTGCCATCACCCCGTACTTCCTTGATGAAGCCCTTCTCGTGCATCCCCGAACGCAGGAACTTGAATACCTCGTTCTTGTGGATCAGGCCCCAGTGGCGGTTGTTGATGATCGCCTTGAAGCCCATCGGCGTCTCGCCGGCCACCAGCAGTTCGACCGGCTGGCCGACGCTGTAGTCCACCGGGGTGCGGTCCAGGTAACGGTCCAGCTTGGCGGTGGCGGTAATACGCCGGGTGCGCTTGTCCAGGTAGGCATGGACCACGCAGTAATCGCCGATCTTCAGTTGCCGCGACTCTTCCGAGTAGGGCATCAACAGGTCCTTGGACAGGCCCCAGTCAAGGAAGATGCCCGCGCCGTTGATGTCCTTGACCTTGAGGCTGGCGAATTCGCCCACCTGCATTTTCGGCTTTTCGGTGGTGGCGATCAGCTGGTCTTCGCTGTCCAGGTAGATGAACACGTTGAGCCAATCGTCCAGCTCCAGCTCGGCATCCTTGGGGAAGTAGCGCCGCGGCAGGAGGATTTCGCCATCGGCGCCGCCGTCCAGGTACAGGCCGAACTCCACGTGTTTCACGATTTGCAAACTGTTGTAACGCCCAAGCAGAGCCATTTCCGAAGATCCTCAAGACAAGGCGGCTATTCTAACACCTGACCCGCCCGGCCGCCCGAGCGCACATTCGCCGGAACCGTCGGGCCCACCGTGCGTCTACCGCCTGGCCAGCCCAGCAAGGATTCGCTCATGCCCCTTCGCCTGCCCAAAGCCCTGCTCATGCTCATCGGCTTCGCCCTGGCACTGACGGCCTGCAGCCGCATCGACCTGGCCTACCGCAACCTCGATCGCCTGGTGCCGTGGTCGCTGGGCGACTACCTGGACATGAACCGCGAGCAGAAGCAGTTGCTCGACAAACGGCTCAAAACGCACCTGGCCTGGCACTGCAAGACCCAACTGCCCGGCTACCTCGACTGGCTCGACCGGGTGCAACTGATGGTCGCCAACGACGCGGTCACCGATGAAAACCTGCGCCAACGCACGGTGGAGGCGCGCCAGGCCATTGGCCGGGTCACCGAAGCGATAACCCCCTCTGCCGCGGAACTGCTCAAGGGCATGAATGACAACCAGGTAGCGGAAATGCGCGAGGCTTTTCGCAAGGACATCGACAAACGCCAGAAGGAGTACGTCGACACACCATTGGCCAAGCAGGTCGAGAACCGTGCCGCGCGCATGCGCAAGCGCCTCGAGCCCTGGCTGGGCGAGCTCGATGCCGAGCAACGGCTGCGGGTGATGAGCTGGTCGCAGGCCCTGGGTGACCAGAACCGGCAGTGGATAGCCAACCGCGCCCACTGGCAGCAGCAACTGGTGCTGGCGATGGACCAGCGCGCCAGCCCAAGCTTCGAGCCCAGGTTGGCGCAGTTGCTGCAGCGCAAGGAAAGCCTGTGGACACCGGAGTACCGCCAGGCATTCCAGAACACCGAGCGCCAGGCACGCAGCCTGCTGGTGGATCTGCTGAAACAGAGCAGCCCGGCCCAGCGGCAATTCCTGCAGCAGCGGCTGAGCAAGATGCGCGCGGACTTCAGCGAGCTCAAGTGCCTCAAGGGGTGAAAAGCTAGGCTCTGTACGAAAAGTCTTGAGACGCAGGTCAGGCAAGGCGAAAACAGCCGAGGAAGCGCAGTGTACTGGAGTACATGAGCATTCCGAGGCTGTTTTCAACGCAGCATGAACAAGTATCAAGGCTTTTCGTACAGAGCCTAAGGCCTAACGCGCCTTGCGCCGATAAGGGAACACATCGATCACCTTTCCCGCCCGGATCGCCTCCTGCAGGCCTTTCCAGTAATCGGCGTCGTACAGTTCGCCATGCAAGCGGCTGAACAAGCGGCGCTGGCCGATGTCGGCGAACAGAAATGGCGGAAACTCTTCGGGGAACACGTCGTGCGGCCCGATCGAGTACCACGGCTCGCCGGACATCTCGTCCTCCGGATAGCGCGGCGGCGGGATATGACGGAAGTTGACCTCGGTGAGGTAGCTGATCTCGTCGTAGTCGTAGAACACCACCCGGCCATGACGGGTGACGCCGAAGTTCTTCAGCAGCATGTCGCCGGGGAAGATGTTCGCCGCCGCCAATTGCTTGATCGCCAGCCCATAGTCTTCCAGCGCCTCCAGCACCTGGGCTTCGCTGGCCTGCTCGAGGTACAGGTTGAGCGGGGTCATGCGCCGTTCGGTCCAGCAGTGGCGGATCAGCACTGTGTCGCCCTCAAGCGCCACGGTGGAGGGGGCCACCTCTAGCAGTTCCGCCAGGCAGTCGGGATCGAACTTGCCCTGGGGAAAGCGAAAGTCGGCGAACTCCTGGGTATCGGCCATGCGCCCGACGCGGTCGACGCTTTTCACCAGGCGGTATTTCTCGATCACCGTGGCCCGGTCGACAGTCTTGGACGGCGAGAAGCGGTCCTTGATGATCTTGAACACAGTGTTGAAGCCCGGCAGGGTGAACACGCTCATGACCATGCCGCGCACGCCCGGGGCCATGACAAAGCGGTCGTCGCTGTTGGCCAGGTGGTTGATCAGCGCCCGGTAGAACTCCGACTTGCCATGTTTGTAGAACCCGATCGAGGTGTACAGCTCGGCGATGTGCTTGCCCGGCAGGATGCGCTTGAGAAAGTTGACGAACTCCGCCGGCACCGGCACATCGACCATGAAGTACGAACGGGTGAAGGAGAAGATGATCGACACCTCCGCCTCGTCGGTAATCAAGGCGTCGGCCTCGATGCCATGCCCCTCGCGGTGCAGCAGCGGGATCACCAGTGGCCACTGCTCGTCGGGGGTGTACAGGCGACCGACCAGGTAAGCGCCCTTGTTGCGGTAGAGCACCGGGGTGAACAGTTCCACGGTCAGGGCCGGATCCTTGCACACCCAGTCGGGCAGGCATTCGCGCAATTGATCCTCCAGGCGCGCGATATCGCCTTCCCGGTCGCCATACGGCACGTCGAACGCATAGTCGGCGAAGATCGCTCGCAACAAGCCTTTGAGACCGTCCTGCAGCGTATAGGTGCGCGTCTGCGCTGCCCGCTCATGGCCGCGCATCGACGGCCGGGTGGTGTGGATGAACATGCAGCCGTCGCTGATCAGGTCATGGCTGAACAGGCTGCAGAACAACGAGTTGTACCAGGTCTCGGACAGCTCGTCGTCCAGCCGCGGGTCGATCAGGCGAATGTAGGCGTTCTTGACCAGCGGCCACTGCTCGACGTCGAGCAGCACCGCGGTGTCGAAGCGCTGGCGCAGCCAACCGTTGACCTCGGCGACTTTCTCTTCATACAGATTGATGCGCGCCGCCGCGGCGTGCTGGATATCCTGCCAGCGCGCCTGTTCGAAGCGCTCGCGGGCGCCGAGGGTGATACGGCGAAAGTGCTCGCGGTAGTCGTCGAAGCCATCGAGGATCATCCGGGCGATGTCGACGGCGGGCCAGGCTGGGGTCATGCGCGTGCCTCTATGCAATGGTCACCGAGAGAGCTTAGTCGGATACGAGCCCTGTGGGAGCCGGCTTGCCGGCGATGAAGCCCGTGAGGCGGCCGCGGATTCACACAGCAAGAAAGCACAAGAATCCCTCGCTCGCCCTGACGTACACTCGCGCCCTGCCCTACCGCCGGAGACCACCGTGAGCCCCATCGCCCTCGCCCGCCTGCTGACCCTTGCCGCTGTCTGGGGCGCCAGCTTCCTGTTCATGCGCATCATTGCCCCCGAGCTGGGTACCGTGCCGACCGCCTTCTTCCGCGTGTCGATCGCCTGCCTGGGACTGATCGCCATCCTCGCCGCCGCCCGCGTGCGCTGGGACTTCGAGGGCAAGCTGGGCGCCTGCCTGGTGCTGGGCATGATCAACTCCGGCATTCCGGCCACGTTCTATTCCGTGGCGGCGCAGGTGCTGCCGGCCGGCTATTCGGCGATCTTCAACGCCACCACGCCGCTGATGGGCGTGCTGATCGGCGCCTTGTTCTTCCGCGAAGCCATGACCCTGCCCAAGCTCTGCGGGATCTTCCTCGGGCTGTTCGGTGTCGGCATCCTCAGCGGTGCCGGCCCGGTGGCGCTGGACATGGCCCTGGTGCAAGGCGCACTGGCCTGCCTGGCGGCCACCACCTGCTACGGCTTCGCGGGCTTCCTGGCAAGGCGCTGGGTCGGCACGCTGGACAGCCGTCTGTCGGCGCTGGGCAGCATGCTCGGCGCCACCTTGCTGCTCAGCCCGCTGTTCGCCTGGAGCGCGCTGACCCAGCCGCCGGCCAGCTGGGGCGGCTGGCAGGTATGGCTGTCGCTCCTGGGCCTGGGGCTGCTGTGCACGGCGTTCGCCTACATCCTGTACTTCCGCCTGCTGAACGAAATCGGGCCGGTCAAGGCCAGTACCGTGACCTTCCTGATCCCGGTGTTCGGCGTGCTGTGGGGGGCGTGGCTGCTGGATGAGCCGCTGTCGATGGCGCACCTGTATGGCGGTCTGCTGATTGGTGCGGCGCTATGGTTGGTGCTGCGCCCGGCACGGCGCTGAAAAAAGGAGCGGGCTTGCCCCGCTCCCAACGCTAGTTGACTCAGGCCTCGGCCGTGCGCAAGGCAGGTTTACGGAACACGAACAGCAAGCCGATCACGATCAGTCCCATCCCCAGCAGACTGAGGGGCGCCAGGCGGTTGCCGAAGATGATGAAATCCATCACCGCCGTGACCGCCGGCACCAGGTAGAACAGGCTGGTGACATTGACCAGGTTGCCCCTTGCGATCAGCCGGTACAGCAGCAGCGTGGCCAGCAGCGAAACCACCAGCCCCATCCACAGCAGCGCCGCGAGGAAACTGGCGTTCCACTGGACGTGCAGCGGCTGCAACGGCGCGAACACCGCGCACATTGCAAAGCCCGCCATGTATTGCAAGGGCAAGGTGCCCATGGGGTTGTCGGTAATGCGTTTCTGCAGGATCGAGCCCAAGGTCATGCTGGCCAGCGCCAGCAGGGCGAACAGCATCCCGGCGAGAGATACCCCACCCAGGTTGATACCCTGGTAGACCACCATCACCAGGCCGCCCAGGCCAAGCCCCAGGCCGAACAATCGGCTCCAGGACCGCTGACGCTCCATCAGCACCACGGTCAGGATCGGTTGCACGCCCATGACCGTGGCCATGATGCCGGGAGTAACGTGGGTGTTCAGCGCCAGCAGGTAGAAGATCTGGTAGGCACCGAGCAATACGCAGCCGGTCCCCAGGGCGCGAACAATGCCGCCCCGGGTACGTGGCCAACGTAATCCGAGCAACGGACCGATCAACAGCAGGCCGAACAGCGCCAGGGCCGAACGCAGCAGCAGGAAGGCGAAGGGGCTGGCCTGGGCCAGGCCAAGCTTGGAGACGATCGCCCCGCTGCTCCACAGCAGGACGAACAGGCTGGTCGTGGCCGCCGAGGCCACGGATGCTTTGTTGAGGACAGACATGTATTGCCACCTGTATACGGGCAAATGAGCCGTACGGAGGGCCTATCGCGACTTGCGGGGATAGCCGACCGTGTTCAGTAGGTTGCGAGTGCGGTGGGGAGCGGCCAGCGGCCGGTAGGTCAGCCCAGCACCACGACTGCGCAAGGAGGCGGAGCTACGCCGCCTACCACGCCACTGACAGGTGGTGGATAGTGACTGATCATGGCCGGCTGCTGGCTGCCACGCACGACCACGCCCGCGACAGGCGCGAGAACGTAAGCGGTGGTGGAAGGGATGGCTGGCATGAACAGGTCTTCGGGGAAGAGAGTGTTTCGGAATATAGCGGGGCAAGCCTGCTTGCACAAGGTGCGAAAGCAGGCCTGCTCAACCGGATCAGAACAACCAGTGGTACAGGGCGTAGGCGACGACAACCGCCAGTACCGGACGCAGCACGCGGTAGGCCTTGGGGTTGGCACGCTTGAACTGCTTGACCCGGGTGCTGATGACATTACTGAAGCGCTTGCTCCAGGCATAGGCCTGGTTGATCCCGCCGACACGCTCGTCATCGGTGTTCTGCGGCGCGGTGGCGCGGCCGAGGAAGGCACTGACCTTGCGGTTGATGCGGGTCATCAGCGGGCTGTTGAGCGGGCGCTCGACGTCGCAGAACAGGATCACGCGGGTGACCTCTGTCTCGTTCTTGACCCAGTGCACGAAGGTCTCGTCGAACATCACGTCCTCGCCGTCGCGCCAGGCGTAGGGCTGGCCATCAACGTAGATGCGGCAGTTGTCGGAGTTCGGCGTGGACAGCCCGAGGTGATAGCGCAGGGAGCCGGCAAACGGGTCGCGGTGCGGGTTCAGGTGGCTGCCGCCGGGCAACAGGGCGAACATCGCGCCCTTGACGTTGGGGATGCTGCTGACCAGCTCTACGGTCTTCGGGCACAGTGCTTCGGCCGAAGGCAGCGGTTTGTCGTACCACTTCAGGTAGAAGCGCTTCCAGCCCTTCTTGAAGAACGAACCGAAGCCGGCGTCGTTGTCTTTTTCCGCCGCGCGGATGTAACCCTCGTCGAACAGGCGCATGGCCTCTTCGCGGATCACCTCCCAGTTGTCCTTGAGCACATCCAGCTCGGGGAAGCGCTGGCGGTCCAGGTACGGCTTGGAGGGTACGCCGGAAAACAGGTACATCAGGCTGTTGTAAGGGGCGAACAGCGCCGAATGGTTGACAAACTGGCGCAGCACCGGCAGGCGTGCCTTGCCGCGCAGGTGCACGAACAGCACACTGCCGAAGAACACCAGCAGGACACCGGCCTTGGCGACGAAGGAAAAGGTCATGCAACACTCCTTGGAGGGGAAATCAGGCCATCCCCAGATAGCCGGACATCATAAACCCATCAGGAGCAGCTGCAAGCCAGAAGCTGCACGCGGCAAGCTCAAGCTGATCCGCGTCAATACGGACATGCCCTCGACTTGCGGCGTGCAGCGTGTCGCTTACTGCTGGTTTTCCTGCTCGGTGAACAGATCGCTGAACAGCATGCTCGACAGGTAACGCTCGCCCGAATCCGGCAAGATCACCACGATGGTCTTGCCCTGCATCTCCGGCTTCTCGGCCAGGCGCACCGCCGCCGCCATGGCCGCGCCGCAAGAGATGCCGCAGAGGATGCCCTCCTCCTGCATCAGGCGGATGGCCATGGCCTTGGACTCGTCCTCGGTCACCGTCTCGACCTGGTCGACGATCGACAGGTCAAGGTTCTTCGGCACGAAGCCGGCACCGATGCCCTGGATCTTGTGCGGGGTGGGCTTGAGCTCCTCGCCGGCCAGGGTCTGGCTGATCAGCGGCGAGTTCACCGGCTCCACCGCCACCGACAGGATCGGCTTGCCCTGGGTGTGCTTGATGTAGCGCGACACCCCGGTGATGGTGCCACCAGTGCCGACCCCGGCCACCAGCACGTCGACCGCGCCATCGGTGTCGTTCCAGATTTCCGGGCCGGTGGTCTTCTCGTGAATGGCCGGGTTGGCCGGGTTGTCGAACTGGCCCGGCAGGAAGTGCTGCGCCGGGTCGGAAGCGACGATTTCGTTGGCCTTCTCGATGGCGCCCTTCATGCCCTTGGCCTTGTCCGTCAGCACCAGCTCGGCGCCCAGCGCCTTCAACACCTTGCGCCGCTCCAGGCTCATCGAGTCGGGCATGGTCAGCACCAGGCGGTAGCCACGGGCGGCGGCGACGAAGGCCAGGCCGATGCCGGTGTTACCCGAGGTGGGTTCGACGATGGTCATGCCTGGCTTGAGCTTGCCGCTGTCCTCGGCGTCCCAGATCATGCTCGCGCCGATCCGGCACTTCACCGAGTAGCCCGGGTTGCGTCCTTCGATCTTGGCCAGGATGGTCACCCCGCGCGGGGCGATGCGGTTGATCTGCACCAGCGGCGTGTTGCCGATGGAATGGGCGTTGTCGGCGTAGATACGGCTCATGGCGGCGGTCCTTTAACAGGAAAAAAGTGCAGGGAAAACCCTGAGGGTAAGCCTGCAATCGGTGAGCGTAAAGCCCGTTCGAACTCGACGAAACGGCCTGCGGTCAACCGCACATGCTCCCGTGGAGAAACCCGATGAAAGCGCGCTACCGCTGGCCACTGCTCGGCTTCGCCAGCCTGGTCGCACTGCTGGTGGCCCTGCACCTGGCCTTGCCTTACCTGGTGCGTGACTACCTCAACGACAAACTGGCAGACATGGGCGACTACCGCGGCCAGGTCCGCGACGTCGACCTGGCGTGGTGGCGTGGCGCCTACCAGATCAACGGCCTGAAGATCGTCAAGGTCAGCGGCAAGGTGCCGGTGCCGCTGCTCGAAGCGCCGCTGATCGACCTGTCGGTGAGCTGGCACTCGCTTTGGTACGACCGCGCCGTGGTCGCCGAAGTGGCCTTCGTACGCCCCGAACTCAATTTCGTCGACGGCGGCAACAAACAGAACTCTCAGACCGGCCAAGGCACCGACTGGCGCCAGCAACTGGAAAAGCTGCTGCCGATCACCCTGAACGACGTGCGCATCGAACAAGGCACCCTCACCTTCCGCAACTTCAATTCCAGACCGCCGGTGGACCTCAAGGCCACCCGGCTGGATGCAAGCATCCGCAACCTGACCAACGTGCGCGACGAAAAGGGCCGGCGCGATGCCCGCTTCGACGGGACGGCGCTGCTGCTGGGCGATGCCAAGGTGGAAAGCCGCGCTACCTTCGACCCCTTCAGCGACTTCGACGACTTCCAGTTCCGCCTGCGTGCCACCGGTATCGAGCTGCGCCGGCTGAACGACTTCGCCAGTGCCTACGGCAAGTTCGACTTCAATGCCGGGCATGGCGATGTGGTGATCGAGGCCGAGGCCGAGAACGGCCGGCTCAAGGGCTACATCAAGCCGCTGTTGCGCGATGTCGATGTGTTCAATTGGCAGCAGGACGTGGAAGACAAGGACAAGGGCTTCCTGCGCTCGGTGTGGGAGGCACTGGTGGGGGCTACCGAGACCGTGCTCAAGAACCAGCCGAAGAACCAGTTCGCCACTCGCGTGGAACTCAGCGGCAGCGTGCACCAGCAGGACATCAGCGCCTTCGAGGCATTTCTGCAGATCCTGCGCAACGGCTTCATCCAGGCGTTCAACGCACGCTACGAGCAGCCCGCGCCCAAATCCGACTGATCCCTGGGTGACGGACCATTCAGGGACTGAATACCCGGTCTGCGTTTTCACGCGTCGGGCGTGGCGTTATAGTCGCTGACACATCAATAAACATGTATTGCCTGGGCCGGCCCTATCGCCGGCAAGCCGGCTCCCACAGGGAGCGGGTCTGCCCGCAATGACGCCAGCCAGCCACCCCAGAGGATCGGTTAATGAAGTTCGAAGGCACCCGCGACTACGTCGCCACAGATGACCTCAAGCTGGCGGTCAACGCGGCCATCACCCTGGAGCGCCCGTTGCTGGTCAAGGGCGAGCCGGGCACCGGCAAGACCATGCTTGCCGAACAGCTGGCCGCCTCCTTCGGCGCACGCCTGATCACCTGGCACATCAAGTCGACCACCAAGGCCCACCAGGGCCTGTATGAATACGACGCGGTCAGCCGCCTGCGCGATTCGCAGCTGGGCGTGGACAAGGTCCACGATGTGCGCAACTACCTGAAAAAAGGCAAGCTGTGGGAGGCCTTCGAGGCCGACGAGCGGGTAATCCTGCTGATCGACGAAATCGACAAGGCCGACATCGAGTTCCCCAACGACCTGTTGCAGGAACTCGACAAGATGGAGTTCTACGTCTACGAAATCGACGAGACCATCAAGGCCAAGCAGCGCCCGATCATCATCATCACCTCCAACAACGAAAAGGAGCTGCCTGACGCCTTCCTGCGCCGCTGCTTCTTCCATTACATCGCCTTCCCCGACCGCGCCACCCTGCAAAAGATCGTCGATGTGCACTACCCCAACATCAGCCAGTCGCTGGTCAGCGAGGCGCTGGACGTGTTCTTCGACGTGCGCAAGGTGCCGGGCCTGAAGAAAAAGCCCTCCACCTCCGAGCTGGTCGACTGGCTCAAGCTGCTGATGGCCGACAACATCGGCGAGGCGGTACTGCGCGAGCGCGACCCGACCAAGGCCATCCCGCCGCTGGCCGGGGCCCTGGTGAAGAACGAACAGGACGTGACGCTGCTCGAGCGCCTGGCCTTCATGAGCCGGCGCGGCAACCGCTGACGGGAGCCGGGCCATGTTGCTCAACCTGTTCAATGAAATGCGCGCGGCCAAGGTACCCGTATCGGTACGCGAACTGCTCGACCTGCACCATGCCCTGCAGAAGGGCGTGGTGTTCGCCGACATGGACGCCTTCTACTACCTGGCCCGCGCCATCCTGGTGAAGGACGAGCGGCACTTCGACAAGTTCGACCGCGCCTTTGCCGCCTACTTCAAGGGCCTGGAAAACCTCGACCGGCATATCGAGGCCTTGATCCCCGACGAGTGGCTGCGCAAGGAGTTCGAACGCTCGCTCACCGACGAAGAGCGCGCGCAGATCCAGTCCCTGGGCGGGCTGGACAAGCTGATCGAGGAATTCAAGAAGCGCCTCGAGGAGCAAAAGGAACGCCACGCCGGCGGCAACAAGTGGATCGGCACGGGCGGTACCAGCCCGTTCGGTTCCGGCGGTTTCAACCCCGAGGGCATCCGCGTCGGCGAGGCCGGCAAGCGCCAGGGCAAGGCGGTGAAGGTCTGGGACCAGCGCGAGTACAAGAACCTTGACGACCAGGTCGAGCTGGGCACTCGCAACATCAAGCTGGCCCTGCGCCGGCTGCGCAAGTTCGCCCGCGAAGGCGCCGCCGAGGAGCTGGACATCGACGGTACCATCGATCACACCGCCCGTGACGCCGGCCTGCTGAACATCCAGATGCGTCCCGAACGGCGCAACACGGTGAAGCTGCTGTTGCTGTTCGACATCGGCGGCTCGATGGATGCTCACGTCAAGGTCTGCGAGGAGCTGTTCTCGGCCTGCAAGACCGAGTTCAAGCACCTGGAGTACTACTACTTCCACAACTTCGTCTACGAGTCGGTGTGGAAGAACAACCTGCGCCGCACCTCGGAGCGCTTCTCCACCTTCGACCTGCTGCACAAGTACGGCGACGACTACAAAGTGATCTTCGTCGGCGACGCGGCCATGGCACCCTATGAGATCACCCAGCCCGGCGGCAGCGTCGAGCACTGGAACGAAGAAGCCGGGTACGTGTGGATGCAGCGCTTCATGGAGAAGTTCAGGAAGATCATCTGGATCAACCCGTATCCGAAGCAGGCCTGGGACTACACCGCCTCGACCCACCTGGTGCGGGACCTGATCGAGGACAGGATGTACCCGCTGACGTTGCAGGGGTTGGAGGATGGGATGAGGTACCTTTCAAAGTAAAGCAGGCAGACCATTAAAATTCTTGAAAAACAACTGTCAGAAATGCCAGTTGTTTTTTCCTCTCTTCCAGTGTCCTCTAGGGCAATCCCAAAACATTGGAGGTCACGTGAAACGGCTCCCGCGCCCCCAAAAAGCCACTCTACTGGCTACGGATATTTCTAAATCAGTTATTACTTTATTCAACCTCCAGCCTCACTCTATAACCTATACCCCCTACGGGAACGTTACCTACCTGCAGAACATACCTACCCTTAGCTTCAATGGCTCTTGGTTCGATACTGCATGCAATTGTTATCATTTAGGGCACGGTCGTAGACTGTACAGCCCCTCCCTCTACCGTTTCTATAGCGCTGACCCCATCAGCCCCTTCGCGGAGGAAGCAACAAACGCCTACGTTTACTGCAATGGGGATCCGGTTAATTATCAAGACCCCTCAGGCTATATTCGTGCACCCAATTGGATTCGCCCCCTTTTTGAGTGTGTGGGTCTAGCCTCCAAAGAGCCCAATAGAATTTCTGCGCTTACCCCGTACCCAGACGTGGTTGAACAAATCTTCAGTAATCTGCCAAGCAAGGACCTTGAGAATTTCAAAAAAGCGCACCCTGAGTACCGGACGATGATCACGGAGCACTCACTACAAAAAGCGGCCAATATTTTGAAAAACAATGATCTAGGAAATAAAAAAACACTAGACAGCACCGGCCTACTCAAAAAAGAATACAAATACCTGTCAAAACTAAATCAAATTTACTTCACCAATAAATACATACACAAAGACAATACCAACTGGAAAAACATTTTCAAGTCACACCAAAAAAAGCGCCAACACTACGAAGACGACATAAACAATCGCCTAACAGACATCCGAGCTCGGCGAAATAAACAAGGTGCGCTGGATTAACTCTGACATTGCCACTGGTTCGAAAAGTGCTTGAAACTCTGCCAAGCCGTCTCTTGCACCACCGCCCGAAACCGTACCGCAGTCCCCGGCATGCACTGCGCCAATTGCGCCAGCGCCAGCGGCGTCAATGCCCCCAGCCGCGGATATCCACCGATCGTCTGCCGATCATTGAGCAACACGATCGGCTGCCCGTCCGGCGGCACCTGCACGGCACCGAGCGGAATTCCCTCGGAGATCATCGGCGCGCCCTGGTAGACCAGTTGCGGCCCGAGCAGGCGAATGCCCATGCGGTCGGCACGGCTGTCCAGCGTCCAGTCACGGTTGAACGCCTCGAACAGGCTGGTGCCGCTGAAATCGCCTATCTGCGCCCCCATCACCAGGTCCAGCACAGGCTTGTCCGCATATACCGGCCGCAACGTTTCGGGAACGTGGGAGCGGCGGTTCGGCGCCCCGACTTGCCCCGCGATGGCTCCGGCAGCATGCAGTACCTCCCCTTTCACCAACGCCCGGCCCTGGCCGTCAACCCCGCCCAGCGCTTCCCGAACCACCGTGGCACAACTCCCCAGCACCGACTCGCCCACGAACCCGCCAGGCACCGCCAGATAAGCACGTACCCCTTGGCGAGGCTGACACAGCGTCAGCTGCTGGCCCTTGCCGAGGTTGAAGCTGGTCCAGGGCGCCACGGCCTGCCCGTCGACCTGCGCATCCAGGTCGGCCCCGGCCAACGCCAGCATGCAATCTTCCTCGGCAACCACACTGAACCCGCCGAGGGCGATTTCCACCACGGCGCTGTCCAAGGCATTGCCCAGCAACCAGTTGGCCCAGCGCATCGCCACCCAATCCAGCGCGCCGCCCTGGGTCACCCCCAGATGCCGCACGCCGAAGCGCCCACCATCCTGCAATTGGCACAGCGCGGTGCTGGCCTCGATCCTCAACTGGCTCATGCCTGGGCCTCCAGCGGGCTGTCATCACCGCCCAGGTTGATGAAGTCGGCGTGCCCGACGGCCACGAAACGTACCCGGTCGCCTGGTTGCAGCAGGCTGTAGCGCTCGCGGTCGAACAGGCGCACCGGCGTCCGGCCGATCAGGTTCCAGCCGCCCGGCGACACCGCCGGATACGCGGCGGTCTGGCGTTCGGCAATGCCGACACTGCCCGCTGCCACACGCTTGCGCGGGGTGCTCAGGCGCGGGGTGGTCAGGCGCTCGTCGACCAGCCCCATAAAGCCGAAACCAGGGGCGAACCCCAGCGCGAACACCGGGTAATCACGGCCACAGTGCACGTCGATCACTTCCGCTTCGCTCAGCCCGCTTCGCGCAGCCAGCACCGGCAACTCGGGGCCGACGCTGGCGTGGTACCAAACCGGGATCTCGTGCCTGCGCCCGGCCTTTCCGTCATCCGGCCGCAGGCCCTCCAGTGCGTGCAGGATGCGCCGGCGTGCTTCGCCCGGCGCCAGGTCGAACTGCACCATCAGCGTGGTGTAGGACGGCACCAGGTCGATCAACTGTTGGCCAAAGACGTCCCGCAAGCGCTGGCTGGCGGCGAGTATCCACGGCATGTTGCCTTCATCAATGGCATCGAACAGCCGCACCATCAGGCTGTCGACGGCCACCACTTCGATACGTGGGGTCATGCCTGCTCCAGCGCGTCGAGAGCCTGGCGGATCTGGCGTACCGCGGCCACGGAGCCATCGTTGTCGCCATGCACGCAAAGGGTGCTGGCGTTCAACCGCACTTCGCTGCCGTCGTCGGCCACCAGGGCCTCGCCTTTGGCGAGGCGCAGCGCCTGCTCGACCACCAGCGCCGGGTCATGGTGCACCGCGTCCGGCAGGCGCCGCGACATCAGGTGCCCGCTGGCGGTGTAGCCACGGTCGGCAAAGGCTTCGAAACACAATGGCACGCCGATCTCGTCGCCCAGGGCCTGGGCGGCACTGTCGTCGGCGGTGGCCATGAGCATCAGCGGCAGGCCGCTGTCGAACGCCGCCACGGCCTCGAGCACCGTACGCAGGATGGCCGGGTTGGCCATCATGTCGTTGTACAGCGCGCCATGGGGCTTGACGTAGGCCACCCGCGCGCCGAGCACCTTGCAGATGCCGTCCAGGGCACCGATCTGGTAGTGCAGCAGGTCGCGGATCTCATCGCTGCTGCAGGCCATGGAGCGGCGGCCGAAGCCTGCCAGGTCCGGGTAGGCCGGGTGCGCGCCGATGGCCACCCGGTGCTCCAGGGCCAGGGCCACGGTGCGGCGCATGGTGCCGGGGTCGCCGGCGTGATAGCCGCAGGCGATATTGGCGCAGTCGATGAACGGCATGACCTTGGCATCCTGGCCCATGCGCCAGTTGCCGAAGCTCTCGCCCATGTCGCAATTGAGTAGCAGGCGTTTCACCTGGCGGACCTCCGTATCAATGTTCATGATGCCTACCTTAGCGTGCCTGGAGCGCTTTGCCGCGGGTTTCCGGCAGGCTCAGCGCGGCCACGATCACCACACCATAGGACACCGCGGCGAAGGCACCAATCCCCAGACCCAACGGTACTTTCTCGCCAAGCAGGCCGATCAGCAAAGGGAACATGGCCGCGATAACCTTGCCGATGTTGTAGCAGAAGCCTTGCCCCGATCCACGGATACGGGTGGGGAACAACTCGGTGAGGAACGAACCCATGCCGCTGAAGATGCCCGAGGCGAAAAAGCCCAGCGGGAAGCCCAGCCACAGCATCACGTTGTCGCTGACCGGTAGCTGCGTGTAGAGCAGGACGATGACGAACGAGCCCACGGCGAACAGGATGAAGTTCTTCCGGCGCCCCAGCAGGTCGCAGAGGTAGGCGCTGACCACATAGCCGATGTAGGAGCCGACGATGACCATCGCCAGGTAGCCGCCGGTACCCAGCACGCTCAGGCCGCGCTCGTTCTTGAGGAAGGTCGGCAGCCACGAGGTGATGGCGTAGTAGCCGCCCAGGGCACCAGTAGTCAGCAGCGAAGCGCGGATCGTGGTCCACAGCATGCCGGGTGCGAAGATCTCGTAGAAGTGTGAGGGCGCCGCAACCGTCTCGGCGGCCTTGGCCTCGCGGTAGACCTCCGGATCCTTGACCAGGCGCCGCACGAAGATCACGAAGATCGCTGGCAGCAGCCCGAGCAGGAACAGCGCGCGCCAGGCCTGTTCGGCCGGCAGCCAGGAGAACAGCAGCGCGTAGAGGATGGCGGTCAGGCCCCAGCCGATGGCCCAGCCCGACTGCACCATGCCCACCGCCTTGCCGCGGTCCTGGGCACGGATCACCTCGCCGATCAGCACCGCGCCGGCGGTCCATTCGCCACCGAAACCAAAGCCCATCAGGGTACGGGCGATCAACAGCTGCTCATAGCTTTGCGCGAAGCCACAGAGAAAGGTGAAAAAAGCAAACCACAGCACCGTCAACTGCAGAGTGCGTACCCGGCCGATACGGTCGGAGAGGATGCCGGCAATCCAGCCGCCCAGGGCCGAAGCGATCAGTGTGCTGGTATGGATCAATCCGGCTTCGGCGGTGCTGATGCCCCACAGCATGATCAGTGTGGGGATGACGAAGCTCAGCATCTGGGTGTCCATGCCGTCCAGGCCGTAGCCGATCTTGCAGCTCCAGAAAGTGCGTCGTTGCTGGGAGTCGATGTCGCGGTACCAGGCGAAAGGGCCACTCGAGGTTCGGGCGGGGGCCTGCTGCTGCACGCCGGTCGGGTTCATGGTTGCCTCGGCTTGTTGGTATTGTTCTATGGGCGACGTCGGGCGTCGCGGCCTGGGCACCATGTTCAGAGGCCGCGCCCGGCACGTCCAACGAGAAAATCCGCCGGTCTGGAACAAGAAAAACTGATCATGAACCTTCGTTTCCTCGAAACCTTCGTCTGGGTCGCCCGGCTCAAGAGCTTCCGCCTTACCGCCGAGAAGCTGTTCACCACCCAGGCCTCGGTGTCCAGCCGCATCGCCGCGCTGGAGGCCGACCTGGGCGTGAAACTGCTGCTGCGCGATTCGCGCGGGGTCAGCCTGACCCCTGAGGGCGCCAAGGTGCTGGAATATGCCGAACGCATGCTCGACACCGCCAAGGCCATGAAGCAGTCGCTGGACAGCGACCGCGCCAAGACCGGGCGCATTCGCCTGGGGGTCATGGACACGGTCATCCACACTTGGATGAGCGCGCTGGTGGCAGAGCTGGGCGAGCGCTACCCGCAGGTGGAGATCGAGCTGGTGGCCGATACCGCGCTGAACCTGCGCGAACAGCTGCAAAAAGGCTTTCTCGACGTGATCCTGCAGACCGACCTGCTGCGCGAGCAGTCGATCCGCAGCCAGGACCTGGCGCGCTACCCGATGGGCTGGATCGTCGCCGCAGGCTCCCCGCACCACCGCACCTACGCCTCGCTGGCGGAGCTGGCCCGCGAACGCATCGTCACCTTCTCGAAAAATTCACGACCGCACCAGGAAGTGCTCAGCCTGTTGCAGTCAGCCGGGGCCGAGGCGCCACGCCTGAACTGCGTGAACTCGGTGGCGGCGATCACCCGCCTGCTGCGCGACGGTTTCGGCATCGGCGCGCTGCCACCGGCACTGGTCGATGGCGAACTGAGCCGGGGCGAGCTGGTGTTGCTGGACGGCTTGCAGCCACCGCCGAGCCTGGAGCTGGTGGTAGCCTGGCAGACCGGCGTGGCGTTGGTGGACGAGATCGTCGATGTGTGCCGGCAAGTGCTGGAGCGCTATGCGCGGGATGTGGGCGGGCAACGGATCGTGCTGGTCTGAACGGTCGCCTTTACCGACGATCAGGGCAGCAACAGCATCACCGCCAGCTTTCCTTCACCACTTTGCGCCGCCCACCGAGGATCACCCAGCCAATCACCAGCAACAGGCTCTCGACCACGAACGCCAGCACGAACCCGCTGCCGATCCCCCAACCGATCGCCTCGGGCACCAGCAGGATCTGGTAGCTGTAGCCCTTGAGCGTCTCCTCGCGCAATGTCGGCTCCGGCTGCACCAGCACATGCCAGGTGCGGCTCACCCACGAGCCCTGCAGGGCCTGCCATTCATGCTCCAGCGCCTGGTTGCGGATCAGCAGGCTTTCGATGCTGTTGGCATCGCTGTTGAACACCGGATCGTCGCTGCCGCGGTAATGCCGCACCAGCGCCTGCAGGTCGCCGTTGAAGAAGCGCTGCGCGGTCTGACGGAAGCCGTCCAGGGCCTGGCGCGATTCGAGCAGGTGCGCCTCGACACGCTGGCTGTAGTCCTTGACCAGCCCGGGCACCTGGAGACCGGCCAGCAGGCCGAAGGTGAACAACAGCAAACGCAGGTAACTTCTGAACATGGAGCGTCCTTAGCTCTGGCCGTGGGCGACGCACTCGCCGTGGCGCCACAGCCCCCATTGACCCGGCTCGTAGCGGTTCCAGGTCTCGTTCTCGGTCAAGGCCTCGGTGGCGATCACCGTGACCACGTCATTGGGGGTGGTTTGCGTGTGGAAGTCGACGATCAGATCGACATCCTTCAGCCGCGCCGCGCCGAACGGTGCGCGGCGGGTGATGTGCACCAGTTTGGTCGAGCAGAAGCAGAACAGCCAATCGCCGTCGCTGAGCAGGCAGTTGAACACGCCCTTGCCGCGGTACTCGGCGCAGGCTTCGACCAGCACCGGCAGCAGCTGCTCGGCTTCCACCGGCTCGGGGAAGGCCTCGCGGATACGATTGAGCAGATCGCAGAAGGCGGCCTCGCTGTCGGTATCGCCGATCGGTCGGTAGAACGTGCGCTGGCCGGCGAAGTCACCCAGCTGGCCGTTGTGCGCGAAGCACCAGTTGCGGCCCCACAGCTCGCGCACGAACGGGTGGGTGTTGGACAGGCAGACCTTGCCGACATTGGCCTGGCGGATATGGCCGATGACCACTTCGCTCTTGATCGGGTAGCGCTGCACCAGGTTGGCCACCTCGGACTCGCTGCTCGCCGCCGGGTCCTGGAACAGGCGCAGGCCGCGCCCCTCGTAGAAACCGATGCCCCAGCCATCACGGTGCGGGCCGGTGCGCCCGCCGCGCTGCATCAGGCCGGTGAAGCTGAAGACGATATCGGTGGGGACATTGGCGCTCATGCCCAGCAGTTCGCACATGTTCGCGGCTCCTGGCTTACAGACGGGGTTCGACGCGGCCCTGCCCGGGGCCGGAGCGGCGCACGGGGGCCGGTGGCGGATCGTCGCGGTAGCGGTCATGACGATTGGCGGCCAGGGAAGCGTCAGCCACGACCTCTTCCTCTTCCTTGGCCTGGCGCTGGGCGGCGACCTCACGCTGGGCGCGGCGCTCGCGGGCACGCTTTTCCAGCGGCCAGCGGATCAGCACGAAGACGAAGTACAGGGCAAAGGCGATCATCCCGTACATGGCAAGGTCGGAGGCTGCGCGCCAGGCGTTGTTGCCGACCTTGAAGGCGAGGTCCAGCGCGGTGATGGCGATGGCCGGGGCGAAGCTTTCCTTGACAGGGTCGACGATGGTCGGGGCGAACAGCAGCACGGCGATGATCACCCGCAGCGGCTCGCGCAGCCAGCGCCACATCCAGCCGGTCAGCTTGAAACCCACCAGCAGGCAGCCCAGGGCGGCAACGGCGTACAGGCCCCAGGCCAGCGTATAGTCGTGTTCGGTCATGGTGTTGGTGCAAGCCAGGCAAAGAGACGCCTATGATAAACACTTTTACCGGCGCAGGCTGCCCCCGCACCGCATGCGACCTGCAGTGGCCCCCTCGCGAGAGGCCCATCATCGATGAGATCACCCATGCCCCTGACCCTTCCCGCCCCTATCGCCCGTCAAGCCGACGGCAACGACCCCTACGCCTGGCTGCAGGACCGCGACACGCCCGAGGTGCTGGCCTACCTGGCCGAGGAAAACGCCTACCAGGAAGCCTGCCTGGCCGGCCAGGCGCCGCTGCGTGAGCAACTGTTCGAAGAGATCAAGAGCCGCATCCTCGAGACCGACCTGTCGCTGCCCTCGCCCTGGGGCCCGTACCTCTACTACACCCGCACCACCGCCGGCGACGAGTACCCGCGCCACTACCGCTGCCCGCGCCCGGCTGACGACAGCAATACGGTGGATGAAAGCCGCGAGGAACTGCTGCTCGACCCCAATGCGCTGGCGAACGGCGGTTTCCTCTCCCTCGGCGCCTTCAGCATCAGCCCCGACCACCGGCTGCTGGCCTACAGCCTGGATACCAGCGGCGACGAGGTCTACACCCTGTACGTCAAGGACCTGGCCAGCGGCGCGCTGAGCGCCCTGCCCTTCGACGACTGCGACGGCAGCATGACCTGGGCCAACGACAGCCAGACGCTGTTCTTCGCCGAGCTGGACGACACCCACCGCCCCTGGCGCCTGCGTCGCCACACCCTGGGCGAGGTCGCGGCCACCACCGTATTCGAAGAGCCCGACGGACGTTTCTTCCTGCACTGCTACCGCGCCAGCTCCGAACGCCAACTGGTGCTGCTGCTCAACAGCAAGACCACCAGCGAAGCCTGGGTGCTCGATGCGGCCACGCCGCATGCCGACTTCACCTGCCTGGCGCCACGGGTCGAAGGCCATGAATACTTCCCCGACCATGGCCAGCTCGACGGTCAATGGCGCTGGTTCATCCGCAGCAACCAGGACGGTATCAACTTCGCCCTGTTCCATGCGCCGGCAGACAGCGTGCCGGCCCGTGCGCAATGGCAGGTGCTGGTGCCACACCGCGACGACATCATGCTCGAAGGCGTCAGCCTCAATGCCTCGGCGCTGTCCCTGAGCCTGCGCGAAGGCGGCCTGCCGATCATCGAAGTGCGCCCGCAAGGCCTGCCGGCCTACCGCGTCGAACTGCCGGATGCCGCCTACAGCCTCTACGTGCAGGACAACCTGGAATTCGCCAGCTCGCGCATCCGCTTGCGCTACGAAGCCCTCAACCGCCCGGCCCAGGTGCGTCAGCTGGAGCTGGCCACAGGCATCCAGCAGGTGCTCAAGCAGACCCCGGTGCTCGGCGCGTTCGACGCAGACGACTACGTCAGCCAGCGCCTGTGGGCGGTAGCCAAGGATGGCACGCAGGTACCGATCAGCCTGGTGCGTCGCCGCGCCGACGAAGGCAAGACAGTGCCCCTCTATCTTTACGGCTATGGTGCCTACGGCGAGAGCCTCGACCCGTGGTTCTCCCATGCCCGCCTGAGCCTGCTGGAGCGTGGCGTGGCCTTCGCCATCGCCCATGTGCGCGGTGGCGGCGAGCTGGGTGAAGCCTGGTACCGGGCCGGCAAGCAGGAACACAAGCACAACAGCTTCGACGATTTCATCGCCTGCGCCGAACACCTGATCGCTGAAGGCGTGACCCGCCGTGAATGCCTGGCCCTCAGTGGCGGCAGTGCCGGCGGCCTGCTCATGGGCGCGGTGCTCAACCTGCGCCCCGAACTGTTCCGCTGCGCCATCGCCGAAGTGCCGTTCGTCGATGTGCTCAACACCATGCTCGACCCCGAGCTGCCGCTGACCGTTACCGAGTACGACGAATGGGGCAACCCCGAGGAGCCGGAGGTATATGCGCGGATCAAGGCCTACGCGCCGTACGAGAACGTCAAGGCCCAGGCGTACCCGGCCATGCTGGTGATCGCCGGCTACAACGACAGCCGTGTGCAGTACTGGGAGGCGGCCAAGTGGGTGGCGCGCCTGCGCACGCGCAAGACCGACGCCAACCTGCTGCTGCTCAAGACCGAGATGGGCGCCGGCCACGGCGGCATGAGCGGCCGCTACCAGGGGCTGCGCGACGTGGCACTGGAGTATGCGTTCGTCTTCAATGAGCTGGGCGTGGCGTAAAACGCGATTTTCGTTGTCTCACAAGCGCCACGGCCACTGATTGTGCGACCGCGGCGCTTTCCAGACATTCGAAGAAGAACAACACATGCCCGACACCCAGCACCTGAACGCCGAAATCCGCGACATGCTCATGGACTGCGGCCTGTTCGACACCCTGCAGCCCAGCGATTTCGTCACCGCCGCCGGCTATTTCAGCCTCACCGCCGTCAGCGAAGGCCAGACCCTGTTCAGCGAAGGCGACGCCGGCACCTTCATGTGCATCCTCCACCGTGGCGTGGTCTCGGTGCGCAAGACCGACGGCAACGGGGCCGAGGTGGAAATCGCCACCCTGCGCAAGGGCCGTGCCTTCGGCGAGATGGCCGTGCTCGACGGCGAGCGCCGCTCGGCCACCTGCGTGGCCGCCAGCGACTGCCAGTTGCTGACCCTGGGCAAGGACTCGCTGGAGAAGATGCTCGCCGACGCGCCGCGCATTGCCGCCCGGATCATTCGCGCCCTGGCCGTGGCGCTTTCACGGCGCTTGCGGATGCAGGATGGCCAGCGCCTGGCACAGCAGGTCTAATCGCGCTTGGGCGACGGTTTTGGCGGATCCTGGTTCAACCCCGGCAACGGTTGGTCCTTCGGCGGCCCCGGCACCGGCATGGGCGGCAGCAGCGGCGCGCCGGGCCGGTTGGCGCCGGCCTTGGGCGGCGTGCTCGGGGTGATCTGCGGGTAGGGTGTCGGCGTCGGCGTCCCCGGTGCCCCCGGGGCGGTCGTGAGCGGCCGCTGCTGACCTGCAGCGTCGGCCAACGGCACTGCGCCAAGCAACAATGCGGCGAGGATCGCATGCAACATCTGCAGCCTCCTGTCAGAAACCTTCCTACAGGTTATGCCCAACGGCGCATTTTTGCCTGTCCGCCCGCCCGACTGGCGCGCTAGACTCAAGAACATAACCGTCATTGCCCTGATTAGAAGAAAGGTAACACCATGAGTTCCACCTCCGACGCCACCGCCCGCCTCGACCGTATCCTCGCCGACGCCAAGCGCGACAAGGAAATGGGCTATCGCGACAAGGCACTGAAGATGTACCCCCACGTCTGTGGTCGCTGCACCCGCGAGTTCTCCGGCAAACGCCTGTCGGAACTGACCGTGCATCACCGCGACCATAACCACGACAACAACCCCCAGGACGGCTCCAACTGGGAGCTGCTGTGCCTGTACTGCCACGACAACGAGCACGCCCGCTACACCGATCAACAGTACTTCAGCGAAGGTTCACTGAGCACGCCGAAAGTCGCCGTGGCCACCCACAACCCGTTTGCCGGCCTGGCCGCGCTGATGAAGAAGGACTGACCGTCGATTCCCGCCCCGCTGTGTCGGCGAGCCCGTATAATCGCGTTCTTTTTTTGCGAAGGGCCCCGACACGTGGCGAACAAACGGTACAGCTGCATCGGCCTGTTCAACCCCAAATCCGCCGAAAACGTCGGTTCGGTCATGCGCGCGGCCGGCTGCTATGGGGTCAATTCGGTGTTCTACACCGGCAAGCGCTATGAGCGCGCCCGGGATTTCGTCACCGATACCAAGCGCGTGCACTACGACATCCCGCTGATCGGCATCGACGACCTGCAGCGCATCATCCCCCTGGGCTGTACGCCGGTGGCGGTGGAACTGGTGGACGGTGCGCGCCCCCTGCCCGAATACACCCACCCGGACCGGGCGATCTACATCTTCGGACCAGAGGATGGCTCGCTGAGCGAAGACGTGCGCGGTTGGTGCGAAGAGACCATCTACATTCCGACCCAGGGCTGCATGAACCTGGCGGCGACGGTGAATGTGGTGCTGTATGACCGCATGGCCAAGGGGTTGAATACGCGGTCGGGGCCCAAGTTCAAATAAGTCGCTCCGGATTTGTGGCAAACGCCTGGGTAATTTCACTGAACGCAGCCATTGCACATGGAGTCTGCTGGTTATCAACGACCAGAGGAGACTGCCCGATGCTCGATATCCATTCGCCCCACCACGAACACAACGTCCATGGCCTGGAGCGCGCCAGCTCCCTGGCTGGGGGCGCGTTGATGATCAGCAAGGGGCTGCGCCACGGTGGCCTGCTGGGGATGTTGCAGGTTGCCGTCGGCGGCCTGGCGCTGGCACGTGGCGTGAGCGGCCATTGTTCGACCAAGGCGTGGTGGCTGCGGCATCGCGCCGAGTACCTGCGCCTGCATCGCGATATAGAACGAGGAGCTGCCGAGCTCAAGGCGCTGAAGGCCAGCGCCGAGGCGGCAACCCGCACCGCGACGGTGACCGGCGGTTGAAAGCGTCGCGGGGCAAACTCGCTCCCACGAGCCGCCGTTCAAAATGATGTCCGGGGTCGTGGCAACGGGCTTGCCCCGCGATAAATCCTGCGTCTAGTGTCCTGTCTCGGAAATACGTTCTCTTTTGGCGAGTGGCTTGGGTGTTCGGCCAAGGCGCCGCGACGAGTCATAGCAGGGCTATGGCGAGGAGTGGCAACGCGGGCCGGGCGCCCAAGACGCCGCCAAAAGTGAACAGTTTATTTCCGAGACAGGACACTAGCGCAGTACCTTGCTTTGCAATACTTCAGACTGCCGCCCCAGGACGTTCTCGCTGATCTGCACGAACTCTTCGGTGCTGACGCTCGACAGGCGCATCAGCGCCCGGGCGACATCGTCCAGCGAACGCTTGTCATGGTTGTGCAGGCGAATCTCGCGGTCCAGCGCCTGCAACAGCAACACGCCGCGGGCCACCTGGGCCGGGCTGGCCTTGGCACCCTTGAGGTGATTCACTTTGTCGCCTAGCTTGTGCAAGCGCGCCTGCAATGCCTCGTAACGGTCGTCGCTCATGCCACCAGCACGCCGCAGCAGCTCGCTGGCGTAGTGATCGGCCAGGCTCTCGCCGAGCCAGTCGCTGCCATCGCGGTCATTGATCTGGGCGAACAATTGCACCAGTTCGCGCAACAGCGGGCTGTTGCCGTTCTCGCTGATCAGCGGCCGGCCACTGTGCAAGTACAGGGAATTGTTGCCTGGCAGCACGCCACGCCACATCTCGTCGCGGGCACCGACCAGCAGCAACTTGGGCGGGTTGCGTGGAAACACCGCCTGCAACTGCGGCCAGACGAAGGTCAGCAGGGTCAAGGTGTCCATGCGGCGCATGCCCTGCCCTTGCGGCGCGGCGACGGTCACCTCGGTATCACCCAGGCGCGCACGGCGACTGCCCAGATTGCCGGCGAGCATCCAGCCGGTGGGGCGGTCGAACAGGCGCGATACGTCATCGATGCGGAATTTCTGCCGACCGATGCGCGGCCAGGCGGTTTCGACACTCTTCCAGCCGGTCGGCAGGTCGAAAGCCAGGCGCGACACCAGCTCGGTGCCGTCCTGCTGGTCGAGGCGCGCCGGCGGCACCAGTTGATCGCCACGGAACAGCGCCCAGTGCGCGGTCATGCGGGTTTCATGGACACCGCCCTTCGGTTGCTGGTCGAGCAGCACGCGGTAGCTGAGGCTGGTCTTGCCTGACGCCGGGTGCCAGACACCGCGCCCGTTCTGCACCTGCCACTGGCCATCAGCAAGGAAGTCGCTGTAGACGCCAGCCTTGCCCAGGTCGAAGTCCAGGCTGCGCACCACGCTGCCGTCGGCCAGGGTCAGGCGCACCTCGGCCTGGCCGCTCTGCGGCAACAGGCGAACCTGATAGTCCAGGTCGACTTTCCTGGCCAGCGCCTGAGTGCTGAGCAGCAGGCCAAGCACCATCAACAGCGGGCGACGCATAGAGAAACTCCTTGTAGCCGCGCGGCTCAACCCGCGCGAAAAATTAGGTGGTCTTCCCAGTCGTCTTCATCCACATCGTTCTCGCTGAGCATCCGCCCGGACCGGGAAATGCGTTGCTCATGCACTTGCCCGCGATCGCCGCAGACCAGGTGGTGCCACGACGGCAAGTCCTGGCCTTCGCTGACCAGGCGATAACCGCAGGTGGGCGGCAGCCACTTGAACTGGTCGGCCTTGCCCGGGGTCAGCTGGATGCAATCGGGCACGAAGCGGAAGCGATTGGGGTAGTCGCTGCACTGGCAGGTCTGCAGGTCGAGCAACTTGCAGGCGATGCTCGTGTAGTAGACGCTGTTGTCCTCTTCGTCCTCGAGCTTCTGCAGGCAGCACAGGCCGCAGCCGTCGCACAGCGACTCCCACTCTTGCGCATCGAGCTGGTCGAGGGTCTTGCGCCGCCAGAAGGGCGCGGTATCGGCGATCATCACACGTGTTCCTGCAGTCAACATCAATCCGCGGCGCGCGGCGGCGCCAGTCTAGAGGCAGTCCGGCGGCAACGCCAGACCGCTTGTCAGTGCTCACCGGACGCAGTAGCGTGCGGTCTTTGTCCCAGCCCTTGCAGGAGCACCCCATGAGCGCCACCCCACGCATCGCCGACTACGCCATCAACGAGCAGTTCATCAATCGCTGGTCGCCCCGCGCCTTCACCAACGAGCCGATCAGCCAGGAAACCCTGCTGAGCTTCCTCGAGGCCGCGCGCTGGGCGCCGTCGGCCTACAACTCGCAGCCGTGGCGTTTCCTCTATGCCCGCCGCGACACACCGAGCTGGGCGCGCTACCTGGACATCCTCAACGAGTTCAACCGCAGCTGGGCGCAGCATGCCTCGGCGCTGGTACTGATCATCTCCAAGACCACCTTCGCCGCACCCGGCTCCGATGAAGAGAAGCCGGCCCTGTGGCACACCTTCGACACCGGCTCGGCCTGGGGCCATCTGGCGTTGCAGGCCAGCATCAGCGGCTGGCACACCCACGGCATGGCCGGCTTCGACCAGGACCTGGCCCGGCGCGAGCTGAAGATCCCCGAGGGCTACGCACTGCACGCAATGGTGGCAATCGGCAAGCTGGGCGACAAGGCGACCCTGGCCGAAGGCCTGCAGGCCCGTGAAGTGCCAAGCCCGCGCCGACCGTTGAGCGAGCTGGCGGCCGAAGGCGACTTCAGCTTGTAAGGTTGCGTCAGATACATCGCGGGACAAGCCCGCTCCCACAGGTGACGGTACAACCTGTGAGAGCGGGCCAGACAGCAAACGTCTGTCAGTAGCCCCGCGCGAAGTCCACTTCCCCACGCAACCCCTGCCCCGCCGCATACGCCTGCGCATTCCCGACGAACAACCGCACCATCGCCGCCGGCGAGGTCGGCGCCGAGCTGTGCCCGGTCAGCAGCAGCCCCCAGGCAGTCCAGAACGGGTGGCGCTGGGGCAACGGCTCCTGCCGGCAGACATCGATCACCGCGCCGGCCAGGTGCCCTTGCTTGAGCGCCTCGACCAGGTCGGCATCGACCACCGCCACGCCGCGCCCGGCATTGATGAACAAAGCACTGGAACGGAAGCACTTGAACAGCGCCGCATCGTACAGGTCGTGGGTGACGGGCGTGTCGGGCAACAGGTTGAGCACGTAATCGGCCTCGCCGACCAGGCGAGGCAACTGGTCGAGCCGCGCCACCTCGACGAATGGCGCCTGCTCACGGGCACTGCTTGCCACTCCGTACAAGGTGACACCAAACGGCACGAGGAACTCGGCGACTTGCTGGCCGATATCTCCGGTGCCGACGATCAGCACCCGACGCCCTTCCAGGGTCCGCCCTGGCCGATCGTCCCAGCGTCGCTCGACCTGGCTGACCAGGCGCGACAGCACATCACGCTCATGGCCAAGCATGTAGGTGAGCATGTACTCGGCCATCACCTGGCCAAAGATCCCCACCGCCCGGGTCAGGCGGTAGTCGCGCGGCAGGCCGTCGGCCAGCAACGGCGTGATGCCGGCCCAGGTCGATTGCATCCACAGGGGTTTGTGACCCTGGCGCAACAGGCTGGCCAGCAGGTCGGGCTGGCCCAGCCATACCGGGCATTCGGGCGCCAGGCGGGCCAGTTCGGCGGAATCGCCACTGGTCAGGACCTCCAGGTCCGGCGCCGCCTCACCCAGAAGACGGGCATAGTTGGCATGATCCTGTTCAGCGATCAGAACGCGCATGTGACACACAACCTTGGCAAACAACGGAAGCGGGGGGG
>NZ_JBYSYW010000002.1:140040-214840 GCF_058783825.1 Pseudomonas sp. FW305-96 | reverse complement strand
GCCCCGCCCGGCGGGCCGCAGACAGAGAGGAGGCCGCGCCCGGATCAGGCCGGGTCGTTGCGGCGCAGCAGTTCTTCGGGCAGGTGCTCGATGTAGTCGTCGTCCGGCGGCGGCATCTGCAGGTGGTAGCCCTGGCTGTCGAGGTTCTCCAGTACCTTGGCGATGTCCTCGCGGGCCAGCTTGCGCTCGGGGCTGAGCACCAGGTCGAAGGCATGCACGGGCGTGCCGAAGAAAGGCAGCAGCCCCTCGGGCACTCGCTCCAGGCCCTCGGCCTTGAGCACATACAGGTACATCTCGTTCTTGCGGGGGCTCTTGTAAATCGAGCAGATACGTTTCATCGGGAATCTCCGGCACCGGCCAGGTCGTCCAGCAGGGCCTGGCCCATGCGCTCGCGACGCCAGCCGCGCAGTGCATCAGGCAGTTGATAGGGACCGTCGGGGTAGCCGCTCTTGAGCAGGGCTTCGAGGGCTTTCTTGCGCAGCATCAGCTCCGGGGCGATGCCCAGCCGCTCACCTTCGGCCTGGCCGATGGCGCGCAAGCGCTTGAGAATGCCGGCGGCTTCGATCGGCAGCGGCTCGGGCAGCGGCGCGGGCCATTGCTCCTGCGGCAGGCTGGCGGCGCGCTTGATCAGCTGGATCAGCGCCTCGCCGTCCTGGCGGATGGTGCGCGGGTGCATCTCGTCGATTTTCGCCAGCGCCGACGGGCTGTCGGGCTGGCTCTTGGCCATGGGCCACAACGAGTGTTCCTTGAGGATGCGGTTGCGCGGCACATCGCGGCTGCGGGCCTCACGCTCGCGCCAGGCGCACAGCTCGCGCAGCACGGCCAATTGCTGGCGGCCCAGTTTCCAGGCCAGCTTGACATCACGGTAGAGGGTCTCGGGCTCGACTTCACGGCGCAGCGCGGCGACCAGCTCGGCACCGTCCTCGAGCACCCAGGCGTACTTGTCGTCCGACAGCCGCGGGCGCAGGGCGGTGAACAGCTCGGCCAGATGCACGGCGTCTTCGGCGGCGTAGCTGACCTGGGTCTCCGAGAGCGGGCGCTGCAGCCAGTCGGAGCGGGTCTCGCCCTTGGGCAGCTCGAGCCCCAGCACATCTTGCACCAGACGCGAATAGCCCATCGAGAAGCCGATGTTCAGGTAGCCGGCGGCGAGCTGGGTGTCGAACAGTGGCTGCGGCAGCTTGCCGGTCAGGCGCAGCAGGACCTCCAGGTCTTCGCTGCAGGCGTGCAGCACCTTGACCACGCCATTGTCTTCGAGCAACTCAGCCAGCGGCTGCCAGTCGCGAATCAGCAAAGGGTCGATGAGGAAGGCACGCTTGCCGTCACCGATCTGGATCAACCCGGCTTTCGGGTAGAAGGTGTCGACCCGCATGAATTCGGTGTCGAGGGCCACAAACGGCAGCTCACGCCAGCTTCGGCAGTGCTGGGCCAGGGTCTGGTCGTCACGGATCCAGTGAATTTCGATGGCCACGAGGCTCTCCCACTAACATTGGCGCGCAGTATATACGGCGCGGGCGCAATGGGTGAAACCTCGCAAGCCACGCCATCCTTGGTGCTGATCGTCGGTACGCTCAGCGATCGGCCGCCAGCCAGGGCCGGCAGCCGGCAAACAGGTCCAGCGAGCGCTGGTAGACCTCGGTGCGTACCTGCAACAGGCCGAGCATCGAGTGGAACAGGTTGTCCTGCGACAACGGCGCATCGCGCAGCTTGCCCAGGCATTCGGTGTCCACGCCGAAGTCCTCGCGGTAGCTGTCGGAGAACCAGGCCAGCAGCGGTACGTGCTTCTGCTGCTCCGGCGCGATCATGTAGGGCGTGCCGTGCAGGAACAGGTTGTACTCGCCCAGCGACTCGCCATGATCTGAAAGATAGATCATCGCGGTGTCGACCTTGTCCTGCTTGCTGCGCAAGGTATCGATCAAGGTCGCCAGCACCTTGTCGGTGTAGGCCAGGGTGTTGTCGTAGCCGTTGACGATCTCCTGTTGGCTGCACTGGTTCAGGGCGTTGCTGCGGCACACCGGGGTGAAGGGTTCGCTGCCGGCCGGGTAGCGCTTGAAGTATTCCGGGCCATGGCTGCCCATCTGGTGCAGCACCAGCACGGTGTCTTGGTCGAGGTTGTCGAGCAACTCGGCCAGGCCCTGCAGCAGGATCTCGTCATGGCACTCGCCACTGGCGCACAGGCTCGGGTCCTGAAGGTTGCTCACGTCGATAAACTGCACCCGATCACAGGTGCCCTTGCAGCCGGACTGGTTGTCGCGCCACTGCACCACCAACCCCGCGCGCTGGAGGATGTCGAGCAGGCCTTCGCGGTTCTTCGCCACGCGGGCGTCGTAGTCCTTGCGCGGCATGCCGGAAAACATGCAGGGCACCGACACGGCGGTCTCGGTGCCGCAGGAGTGGACGTCGGTAAAGCTCAGCAAGCCCTGCTCCTTGCTCAATTGCGGGGTGGTGTCGCGGGCATAGCCGAGCAGGCCGAAGTTTTCCGCCCGGGCACTCTCGCCGACCACCAGCACGGTCAGCGACTTGCGCTGGTGCTGCTGCCAGGCCGCATCGCGACGGGCATCCTCGCCATAGCGCTGGAAGGACTGGGTGGCCGTGCCCACCTGCTCGCTGACATAGCCGATGGAGGCCCCCACGATATTGCTCGGCGTAAGCATCAGGCGCAGTTCATGGTGGTTGCGAAACAACGACGCCAAGCCCTGGTAGTTGACCAGCGCCACCGAGCCCAGGGCCGCGACGCAGGCCCCACTGACCACCAGCTTGCCAAGCAGTTCGCGGTGCCAGGGGCGATAGGCGATCCTGGCCTTCCACACCAGCAGCGAGGGCAGCACACCCAACAGCAGGATATATACGGCGAACTTCAGCGAAAGCAGGTCGCGCACTTCCGCAACATTGGTTTCAGCCACATTGCGGAACATGCCAGCGTCAATAAGTACGCCATATTGATTCATGAAGTAAGCGACACTTGCACCGCTGATGAACAATACAATCAATACGGGTTTCAATACATAACGAAACGCCAGCAAGGTGAGGATGAGATTGAAGGCGAACAGCATCAGCACGGCGAACGCCAGGCTCAACCATAGCCCCACCATGCCCGGCGGCACGATGGACTCCAGGTGTTCCCAAAGCAAGGTGTTGAAGCCGATCAACAGGTACAGGCTGGCCAGCAACGTGACCCATTCGGTGCGCAGGGATTTGAGTTTCAGCATGGCGTTCGCAACAAGAGTTCATCAGCGGCCAACACGCCCGGACGGGCAGGTTGGAAAGTTGGCCGAACTCTAGAAAGCCTAGCATCAATTTTTTGTGAAAAAGACGCCAACAATTGGTGGGCCGGCGTCTTTCATGAATTAAACAACTTTCATTCAGCTGCCATTCAGCCAGGCAGGCGAAGTTTGGCGTACGGCTCGCGGTCGATATCCAGGACTTCCACGCACAGCTGAATGTCCAGCCCAGGCTGGGCCGGAATCGCCTCGCGCAACACCTCGAGCAGGCTGTTCGACAATTGCTGTTTCACCTGCTGCGTGCGCCCGCTGAGAATCGCCAGACGCACATGGGCGAAGGCCCGCTCGCCAGGGGCGGTGCCCACCCGGTACTGGGCAAAGGCCTGTGCGCGGCTCTTGATGTCCAGCTCTTCGGCAAACTGGCCACTACCGACCAGGGCGTGGTTCAGGCGCAGCAGCAGCACATCGACATTGAGGTCGCGCAGGTTGTCGCTGTATTCCAGGTTCAGGTGAGGCATGGCGCAGGTTCCGTTCACGCAGGGGGATGCGACAGCCTAACCCAGTCCCGCAATACGGCAAAGGCGACTATCCTCTTGGTTCAGGCTCGTTTACCAACCCTGAGAGAGGTGAAGAAATGCCAGTTCCGCATGATTTGCTCGCAGACCTGCACGTGACCGCCGAACAGTTCCAGGCCCTGATCGACAAGGATCACGACCTGCACAAGCTGCACAAGGAATACAACGCCAAGGACAAGGAAGTGCTCGCCGCCGAAGGCAATGCTACCGGCGACGACACCGTAAATCGCCTGCGCAAGGAGCGGGTGCTGATCAAGGACAAGATCGAACGCATCGTCCATCCACCCAAATCCTGATTCCCCCAACCGACGCTATCGCGGGGCAAGCCCGCTCCCAGGTACCGCGCAAACGCCACGGCATGCGCGGCCATCGTGGGAGCGGGCTTGCCCCGCGATGACGTCGGCAGCCCTTATGCAGAAGCCTTCAGCGCCCCCTCCAGATCCTCGATCAGATCGCGGTAATCCTCAATCCCGATCGACAGCCGCAGCAGGTTCTCACTGATCCCCATCACGCCCTTCTGCTCCGGGCTCAAGGAGTTGTGCGACATGCTCCAGGAGTGGTTGATCATGCTCTCCACACCGCCCAGCGAGTCGGCCAGGACGAAGATCGACAGCGCCTCGACCAGGCGGTTGACCGCGGCCCGGTCGCCCTTGATGCGCAACGCCACCACCGCGCCGCCCGTGCGCATCTGGCGTTTGCACAGGTCATGCTGCGGGTGGCTTTCCAGGCCCGGGTAGTAGACCTGCTCGACCTGCGGATGCTGTTCGAGGAACTGCGCCACACGCAGGGCGTTGGCGCTCTGGCGCTCCATGCGCACATCGAGGGTCTTGAGCCCACGCAATGCCAGGTAGCAGTCGAACGGCCCCTGGATCGCGCCGACCGCCATGCTGATCTTGCGCAGGCGCCCCAGCAATTCGTGGTTGGCCGCCACCACCACACCGCCGGTCAGGTCGGAATGGCCGCCGATGTACTTGCTCGCCGAGTGCATCACCAGGTCCACGCCCAGGGTGATCGGCTGCTGGTTCCAAGGCGAGCAGAAGGTATTGTCGATGCAGGTCATCACCCCCCGCTCACGGGCCAGTTCGCAGACCGCCTTGATGTCCACCAGGTGCAGCAGCGGGTTGGTCGGCGATTCGATCCAGATCAGTTGGGTCTCGGGGCGGATCGCCGCGGCCACGGCCTCGACGTCGTTGAGGTCGACGTAGGTGGTGGTCAGGCCCGAGGTGCGCCCACGGTAGTCTTCCAGCAGGCGGAAGGTGCCGCCGTAGACACCGTTCATCACCACCACATGGGCATCCTTGGAGAGCAGCTCGAGCACCGTGGCGGTGGCGCTGACGCCCGAGGCGCAGGCGACCGCGCCGACGCCCTCCTCCAGTGCGGCCACGCAGGTCTCGTAGGCGTGCCGGGTCGGGTTGCTGACACGGCTGTAGGCGTATTCGGGGTTGTCGTCCAGGCCGCGCTTGATGAACGAGCTGGAAGTGACGATTGCCGGGAAGATGGCATTGTCGGCGACGCTGGATTGCTCACCGGCGTGGATGGTGCGGGTGGCGAAATTGCGCGGTTTGTCGGACATGGTCGGGTCCATTGCCTGAGGGTGGAAAACCACCACTATCTCATATCCACCACCCCCAGGCGCCAGCAGAACATTTCTGTCGATGCAGCGGCCGAAACAGTTCCAACGTTCCCTGCGAGCGGCTACTCTCGAAAAACTTTTCCCGCAATCGGCGACACGACGTCATGGACAGTTTCGACCAGCACATCCTCACCCTGCTCCAGCGCGACGCCTCGCTGTCCCTCAAGGACCTGGCCGAAGCGGTCAACCTCTCCACCACGCCGTGCTGGAAACGGGTCAAGCGCCTGGAAGAGGAAGGCTACATTCGCGGCCGCGTCGCCCTGCTCGACCCCGAGCGCCTGGGCCTGGGCCTGACGGTGTTCGTCCAGCTCAAGACCCAGCGCCACGACAGCGCCTGGCTGGCGCAGTTCGCCGCCACGGTGACGGCGTTCGAGGAAGTGATGGAGGTGTATCGCATGTCCGGCGACTGGGACTACATGCTGCGGGTGGTGGTGGGCGACATCGCCGCCTACGACCGCTTCTACAAGAAGCTGATCACCAGCACCGACGGGTTGTCGAACATCACCTCGAGTTTTGCCATGGAGCAGATGAAGTACACCACGGCGTATCCGGTGGGGCGCTGAAATGATCTCTGGCAGGACCGGCCTCATCGACGGCAAGCCGGCTCCCCCCCGACGGCGTCGACCTCAAGCCAAACGACATCCCTGTGGGGGCTGGCTTGCCAGCGATGAGGCCGGCCCTGTCAGTCAGCCAGGGTAGCCTCGATCCGATTCCCCGCCCTCGCCTTCTCCAACTTGATCGCCACGAACTTCGAGGTTGGTGTGTAGGTCCCCTCGCCGTAGCTTTCCAGCGGCACCAACGGATTGGTCTCCGGGTAATACGCCGCCGCCTGCCCTTCAGGCACGTCATAGGACACCAGGCGGAAGCCCGACACTCGCCGCTCGAGGCCATCCTCCCACAACGACACGATATCCACGTGCTCGCCCGGCTCGAAGCCCAGGCGGCGGATATCGGCCTCGTTGACGAACACCACTTCGCGCAGCCCGAACACGCCACGGTAACGGTCATCGAGCCCATACAGCGTAGTGTTGTACTGGTCGTGGGAGCGCAAGGTCTGCAGGATCAGGTCCGGCTTGTCACCGCTGGCCAGCACAGCCGCGTTGACCAGTTGCTCCGGCAACTGGCTCGGGGTGAAGCGCGCCTTGCCGGTGGCCGTGCGGAAGTTGCGGTCCGCAGCGTGGTTGCCAAGGTGGAAGCCGCCCGGATGCTGCAGGCGTGCATTGAAGTCGGCGAAGCCGGGAATCACGTCGGCGATCATGCTGCGGATGCGGCCATAGTCGGCAATCGCATAGTCCCAGTCGATGGGCCGATTGCCCAGGGTAGCCTTGGCCATGCCAGCGACGATGGCCGGCTCCGAACGCAGCTGCGCTGAACGCGGCTTCAGCTGGCCGTGGGAGATATGCACCATGCTGAAGGTGTCCTCCACGGTGACGCCCTGCGGCCCTTCGGCCTGGATGTCGATCTCGGTGCGGCCCAGGCACGGCAGGATCAGCGCATCACGCCCGGTGACCAGGTGCGAGCGGTTGAGCTTGGTGGAAATCTGCACGGTCAGCTCACAGTTGCGCAGCGCCGCGTGGGTACGCGGGGTGTCCGGAGTCGCCTGGGCGAAGTTGCCGCCCAGGGCGACGAACACCTTGGCCCGCCCTTCTTCCATTGCCTGGATCGCCAGCACGGCGTTATGGCCGTGCTCGCGGGGCACCTTGAACTGGAAGTGTTTCTCGATGGCGTCGAGCAGCGCCGCCTTGGGCTTCTCGTCGATGCCCATGGTGCGGTCGCCCTGCACGTTGCTGTGGCCACGCACCGGCGACAGGCCGGCGCCGGGTTTGCCGACGTTGCCGCGCAGCAGCTGCAGGTTGACGATTTCCTGCACGGTGGGCACCGAATGGCGGTGCTGGGTGATGCCCATGGCCCAGCACATGATCACCCGCTCGGCCTTGCGGTACATGCGTGCGGCCAGCTCGATCTCGGCCTTGTTCAGGCCCGACTGCTCGACGATATGTTCCCAGGGTGTGGCGTCCACTACGGCCAGGTAGGCCTCGACGCCACTGGTGTGCTCGGCGATGAACGCGTGGTCGAACACAGGTGGCTCGTCGTTCAGTTGCGCCTCGCGCTCCCACTGCAGAAGGAACTTGGCGATGCCGCGCATGGCCGCCATGTCGCCACCCAGCGCCGGGCGGAAGTACGCGGTGTTGGTCGGCTCGGAGCCATTGCTGAGCATCTCGAACGGGTGCTGCGGGTGCTGGAAGCGCTCGAGCCCGCGTTCCTTGAGCGGGTTGAAACAGACCACCTGGGCACCACGCTTGACCGCCTCGCGCAGCGGTTCGAGCATGCGCGGGTGGTTGGTGCCGGGGTTCTGGCCAATGACGAAGATCGCATCGGCCAGCTCCAGGTCATGAAACACCACGGTGCCCTTGCCCACGCCGAGGGTTTCGGCCATGCCCACGCCGCTGGCCTCGTGGCACATGTTCGAGCAGTCGGGGAAATTGTTGGTGCCGTAGGCGCGCACGAACAACTGGTAGAGGAACGCCGCCTCGTTGCTGGCCCGGCCCGAGGTATAGAACTCGGCCTCATCCGGCGACGCGAGGCCGTTCAGGTGCCGGGCGACCAGGGCGAACGCTTCGTCCCAGCTGATCTCGACGTAATGATCGGTGGCCGCGTCGTAGCGCATAGGGTGGGTGATGCGGCCCTGGTACTCAAGCCAGTAGTCGGTCTGCTCGAGCAGCGCACTGACGCTGTAGCGGGCGAAGAACGCCGGATCCACCGAGCGGCCGGTGGCCTCCCAGTTGACCGCCTTGGCGCCGTTCTCGCAGAACTTGACCATGTCGCTTTCCGGCGATTCGCCCCAGGCGCAACCCGGGCAGTCGAAGCCACCGTTCTGGTTGGTCTTGAGCATGGCCCGCAGGTTCTTGAAGGCGTTCTCGCTGCCCAGCCAGCTCTTGGTCACGCTCTTGAGCGCGCCCCAGCCGGCGGCCGGCCCCTTGTAGTCCCTGATGTGTTCGTCCTGGCTCATGCTGCGCTTCTCCGCACGGTGTTTTTTCCAGCCTAAGAAGCGCCCCCTACTGCGTCCAATCGAAATAAATGACGGCGTGATAAACCGTTTCGATCACCGCCACAGCCCTTGGCCGGCACGGCCTTCAGCCGTGATAGAGGAGACTGATCGAATGGTCGGGGAAAGCAATTTGACGCCAATGGGCGCAGGTTATAGCTTGAACCTTATCCGCGGCCTTTCGCCGCCCCCTGCCACTTCAATGTCGAGCGCGAACGTGGAAAAGAACCCCCAGGCCCTGATCGACGGTTTCAACCGCAAAGTCGATTACCTGCGGATGTCGGTCACCGACCGCTGCGACTTTCGCTGCGTCTATTGCATGGCCGAAGACATGCAGTTCCTGCCGCGCCAGCAGATTCTCAGCCTCGAAGAGCTGTACCAGGTCGCCGAGCGCTTCGTCGCCCTGGGCACCCGAAAGATCCGCCTGACCGGCGGCGAGCCGCTGGTACGCCAGGGCATCGTCGAGCTCTGCGGGCGCATCGCCGCCCTGCCCGGCCTGCGCGAACTGTGCCTGACCAGCAATGGCTCGCAGCTCGGCCGCCTGGCCCAGCCGCTGTTCGACGCCGGCGTGTCGCGCCTGAACATCAGCCTCGACAGCCTCGACCCCGAGCGCTTCCGCGCCCTCACCCGCACCGGCGACCTCCAGCAGGTAATCGCCGGCATCGACGCCGCGCGCGCCGCGGGCTTTCGCCGCACCAAGCTCAACGCGGTGGTGCTCAAGGGCCGCAACGACCACGAGATCGTCGACCTGGTACGTTTCGCCATCGACCGTGAACTGGATATCTCGTTCATCGAAGAGATGCCCCTGGGCGTGATCAGCGAGCACGAGCGCGGCGAGTCATTCTGTTCCAGCGACGACGTGCGCGCGCGCCTGGCCGAACATTTCACCCTGGTCGAGTCGGCCGAGTCGTCCCAGGGGCCGGCGCGCTACTGGCGCCTGGCCGAGGCGCCCAACACCCGGGTTGGCTTCATCTCGCCCCACAGCCACAACTTCTGCGCCACTTGCAACCGCGTGCGCCTGACCGTCGAAGGCCGCCTGTTGCTGTGCCTGGGCAACGAACATTCGGTGGACCTCAAGCAGGTCATGCGCCAGCACCCCGGCGACACTGCACGCCTGGAAAAAGCCATCCGCGACGCCATGCAGCTCAAGCCCTACCGTCACCACTTCGAAGTGGGCGGCGAGGTGCAGATCCTGCGCTTCATGAACATGACCGGCGGCTGATCGGCCGCCTCTGGAACCGCCTTGATCGTCCACTCACGCCCCGACATGCTGCGCGTGCTGTTCACCCTCAAAGGCTCGATCGTCCAGCGCATCGCCCTGCGCTGCCTGGCGGTGACCTTGCTCGCGGCGCTGATCGTGCTGGTCGAGCGACACTACCCGGCTCTGTTCTACCCGGTCAGCGCCACGCCCTTCACCCTGTTGGGGCTGTCGCTGTCGATCTTCATGAGCTTTCGCAACAACGCCTGCTACGACCGCTGGTGGGAAGGCCGCAAGGCCTGGGGGCGGATGATTATCGAGGTACGTTCATTCGTGCGCGAAAGTGTGCTGATCAAGGACGCGGCGCTGCGCGAGGACCTGCTGCGCAGCCTCTGTGCTTTCGCCCATGCCCTCAATGCCCGGCTGCGCAACGAGGACGAGCTGGGCGCCGCCCGCCCCTGGCTGGGCGAGCAGGCGCAGATCGTGCCGCACAATGTCTGCGACGGCATCCTGCGCGAGGTGGGCGGACACTGTTCGCGGCTGGCGGAGCGCGGGGAGATCAGCGAGTTTCGCTACACCCTCCTGGCGCAGCGCCTGTCCGGCCTGTCGGACGTGCAGGCCACCTGCGAACGGATCAAGGGCACGCCACTGCCGTTCCCGTACACCCTGCTGCTGCACCGCACCATCTACATCTTCTGCCTGCTGTTGCCGTTCGCCCTGGCCGAACCGCTGGGCTGGCTGGCGCCGCTGTTCACCACCATCGTCAGCTACACCTTCTTCGGGCTGGATGCGATCGGCAACGAGCTGGAAGACCCGTTCGGGCGCGACGAGAACGACCTGCCGACCGATGCCCTGGTGCGCACCCTGGAGCGCGATGTGCTGTCGGCGCTGGGGCATGAGCCACTGCCACCGGCTCTGGTGCCGGTGGATCATGTGTTGAGCTGACATTGCCGGCGATAGGGCCGTACCGGCTACAACTGTGTTCAGGTAATGCGTGGGAACGAACTTGCTCCGCGATAGAGTCAGATCAACCGCGGCTTTCGCAGGCCCCGATCGGCTTCAGGTGTGCGACGAAATTGCACGGCCGGTGCCGCGCATCCAGCTGCTCGGCCAGGATCCCCTCCCATGCCGTGCGGCAGGCGCCGGTCGAGCCCGGCAGGCAGCACACCAGGGTGCCGTTGGCAATGCCGGCCAAGGCCCGGCTCTGTACAGTCGAGGTACCGATATCGAGGATCGACAATGCGCGGAACAGCTCGCCGAACCCGTCGATGCGCTTGTCCAGCAGGCAGTCCACCGCCTCCGGCGTGCTGTCACGGCCAGTGAAACCGGTGCCGCCGGTGATCAGCACCACCTGCACCTGTTCATCGGCGATCCAGGTGGCGACCTGGGCGCGGATCTTGTACAGGTCGTCCTTGAGCAGCTCGCGCGCCACCAGGCGGTGGCCCACGCCGACGGCACGGCTGGCCAGCAGCTCGCCAGACGTGTCGGTCTCGAAGGTACGGGTGTCGCTGACGGTCAGCACCGCGATGTTCAGCGGTACGAACACCGCGTCCGATTTCACGCTCATGGCCTTTGCTCCAGGATTGGCTTGGCGGCCACGTTAGAGAGAAGCCCTGGCAGCGTCCAATCGATAGCGCGTACCGGATGATCGATGGTTTCTATCGTGGCGTCGGTGAATTTGTCAGCAATGATTAGCCAGGTGCTTCACTCTTGGTTAAGGTCTACCCACCCCGCAACCCAGGCCGCACCATGGACATCAAACAGCTCAAGTTCCTCATCGCCCTCGACCAGACCCGCCACTTCGGCCAGGCCGCGGCGCTGTGCCATATCACCCAGCCGACCCTGTCCATGCGCCTGCGCAACCTCGAAGACGAACTCGACCTGGTGCTGGTCAAGCGCGGCCAGCGCTTCGAAGGCTTCACCGAAGCCGGCGAACGCATCCTGGCCTGGGCCCGCACCCTGCTCGCCGCCCATGATGGCTTGCAGGCCGAGGCCGCCAGTTGCCGGGGCCAGGTGGTCGGCAGCCTGCGCCTGGGCACCGTGCCGCTGGCCAGCTTCAACCCCATGCAGTTGCTGATGCCGCTGCGCGCGAAGTACCCCGAGCTGCACTTCCAGCTGTCGTCGCTGAGCTCCGAGCAGGTGATCGATGGCCTGAGCCGCAACCAGCTCGACCTGGGCATCTGCTACCTCGACCAGGTCAACACCAGCTTCTTCGATGTGATCGAGCTGAGCACCACCACCATGGGCCTGCTGCACGACACCCGGCACTTTCGGTTCGAGGCCGACAACCTGCGCTGGGAAGATCTCGGCGAGCTGCCGCTTGGCCTGCTGAGCAAAGGCATGCACTACCGCCAGTCCCTCGACCTGAGCTTCCGCAGCCGGGGCCTCACGCCCAATGCCGTGCTCGAGAGCGACTCGACCTTCCAGCTGATCCAGGCGATCAACACCGGCGTGTGCTGCGCGATCATGCCGCTGGACTGCGGCCTGGAAGACCTCAGCCAGCACATGCGCATCATCCCGGTGCAGGAGGCCAGCATCCACAGCCCGGTCGGGCTATTGCTGCGCCGTAGCGAGCCACGCTCGGCCATCGCCGAGCAGTGCTTCGACGAGGCCCGTGCCCTGTTCAGCAGCGAGTGATCAGCACTTGATCAATGCGAGCATGGCCATGTTGCGTGGGCGGGTGATCCCGGAGTAACCACGGTCACCGAACAGACCTGGCAATGCATAGTTGACCTTCGCATCGACCCCACCCAGCGAAATGGTCGAATACTCGGCGGTGGAGTAGGCATCCACGCCCATCGCGACTTGCGAAGCCGGACCGTCGTTCTGTGTGGTAGATGCACTCCAGACACCGTTGGCATTGTTCTGGGTGGTGTCGTAAGGGTAGAGGCTGCCCTTCTGCCAGGAACCGAATGCCCGGCCTTGGTCTACCCCACGGCCGTCATCGAAGCCACGGATGAACTCACCGCGCAGGTCAGGCAGGCCGAAGGTCGTGGCACCATCGCCAGCGCCATAGGTGATGCCGATTGCCGCGAACAGAGCACCATACTCGGCGCGAGACACCAATGCTCCATCGGCCTTCAGCCAGCCCACCGGAGCCTCGTTGGCTGCGGAGAACTTGATGTCACCAGGTGCAGCTCCAGAGAAACCGATGATCTGGCCAAGCGTCACGGCATGCTGGCTATGCGTGGCATTGGCCACCTGCTGGGCACCACCCTCGCAGCTCAGCAGGATCCAGCACAGCGCCCCCTGATTGAGCAGTGGACCGAGGTAGGAAACCAGCGTCACGTTGCCGCCAGCGACAATCTCGTTACCTTGCAACAGCTGGCCACCGAGGCCGTAGATCGGCGCAGCTGCCAGACCATCGGGAGCATAGGACGCATCCGCTACGTTGGTGCTGGCCGCACGAAAATATTGAATGACACCATCGGTAGTGGGTAGCGCCGCAAAAGGCAGGGAATTCTTGGCGGTATAAGCGGTTGTCATCGTGAACATCCTGTATCGATTGAGTTTATGCACGCTGCTGAGCGCGGAAACCCACTATATGCATAAAGGCATAGCAAATCAATGCATTAATGCATTTACCCTTCAATTCGTTGCCATCCGATACTGGCGCGGGGTAAACCCGGTCAGTTGCCTGAACTGCCGGCTGAACGCGCTGTGGTCGGTGTAGCCACAGCGCAGCGCCACCTCGATGATCGGCAGGTCGCTGTGCAGCAACTGGTGCGCATGTTCCAGGCGGGCCTTGTGGATCATCTGCCGGGGGGTGAGGTGGAACACCCGCTTGCAGTAGCGCTCCAACTGCGCCACCGAGATGCCGGCGATGCGCGTCAGCTCGCCCATGCTGATCGACTGGTGGAAATGCGCGCGGATATGCGCATCCACCGCCGCCAGGCGCTGGTAGGCCGGGTGGGTGTCTGCGGCTGACTGCAGGTCGACCGAAATGCCCACCAGGCCGATGATCGCCCCCGTCGCGTCGTACAGCGGGCGCTTGTGGGTCAGGCACCAGCCCGGTTCGCGGCTGCCGTACAGGTGCAGCTCCAGCTGGTCCTCCAGCACCTGGCCCTGCTCCAGCACCCGGCGATCCTGCTCGGTGTAGCCGGGGCCCAGGCGCGCCGGGAACACCTCGGCGCTGGTCTTGCCCAGCAGCGGTTGCAGGTGCTTCAAACCGCAGCGCTGGACCAGCGTGCGGTTGGCCAGCACATAGCGGGCCTGGTCGTCCTTGATGAAGATCGCCGCATTGGCGATGACATCGAGCATCGGCAGCAGCCAGACCACACCGGTGAGCAAGGCTTCGAGGGATTCGGGGCGGTGCTGGTCGAGGTGCTGGTACAGCGCAGTCAACGGTTGCTCGGGCATGCGGTTATCTCTAGTGATTCTCGCGGCCCTGCAAGCCTAGTCAGCAGCCCCCACCGGGCGCCAGCACTTGCTCTCGACTATGCCGATTTCGTCACTCACCTTGCAGAAAACCATCAAGAACCGAGCCCCCGATCGGTCCACTCTATGCCCCACGCAAGCCGCCCCATGACCTACAAGAACGCGGCGCATGCCGCCGCATCGTGACATCAGACCTGCCTATCCAAAACCTACAAGAAGGCGCACCCATGTCAGGCAAATTCAAGAAACAGCTGTCACTGCTGGACCTCACCTTCATCGGCCTCGGTGCCATCTTCGGCTCGGGCTGGCTGTTCGCCGCCAGCCACGTCTCGGCCATCGCCGGGCCGGCCGGCATCCTCTCCTGGTTCCTCGGCGGTTTCGCCGTGCTGCTGCTGGGCATCGTCTACTGCGAGCTCGGCGCCGCCCTGCCACGGGCCGGCGGCGTGGTGCGCTACCCGGTGTACTCCCACGGCCCGCTGCTCGGCTACCTGATGGGTTTCATCACCCTGATCGCCTTCTCCAGCCTGATCGCCATCGAGGTGGTCGCCTCGCGCCAGTACGCCGCGGCCTGGTTCCCGGCGCTGACCAAGAGCGGCTCCAGCGACCCGACGGTGCTCGGCTGGCTGGTGCAGTTCGCCCTGCTGGGGCTGTTCTTCGTGCTCAACTACCGCAGCGTGAAGACCTTCGCCAAGGCCAACAACCTGGTCAGTGTGTTCAAGTTCATCGTGCCGCTGCTGGTGATCGGCGTGCTGTTCACCTTCTTCAAACCGGAGAACTTCGAGGTCCAGGGCTTCGCCCCGTTCGGCCTGTCCGGGGTGGAGATGGCGGTGTCGGCCGGCGGCATCATCTTCGCCTACCTGGGCCTGACCCCAATCATCTCGGTGGCCAGCGAGGTAAAGAACCCGCAGCGCACCATCCCTATCGCGCTGATTCTCTCGGTGCTGCTGTCCACCGCGATCTACGCCCTGCTGCAACTGGCGTTCCTCGGCAGCGTGCCGACCGAGATGATTGCCAACGGCTGGGCCGAGGTGACCAAGGAACTGGCCCTGCCCTACCGTGACATCGCCCTGGCCCTGGGCGTCGGCTGGCTGGCCTACCTGGTGGTGGCCGACGCGGTGATCTCGCCCAGCGGCTGCGGCAACATCTACATGAACGCCACCCCGCGAGTGATCTACGGCTGGGCCCAGACCGGCACCTTCTTCAAGTACTTCACCCGCATTGACGAGCAGTCCGGCATCCCGCGCCCGGCGCTGTGGCTGACCTTCGCCCTGGCAGTGTTCTGGACCCTGCCTTTCCCGTCGTGGGAAGCGCTGATCAACGTGGTCTCCGCCGCGCTGGTGCTGAGCTATGCCGTAGCCCCGGTGTCCGTGGCCGCCCTGCGCCGCAGCGCCCCGGACATGGCCCGGCCGTTCCGGGTCAAGGGCATGGGCGTGCTCGGCCCGCTGTCGTTCATCATCGCTGCGCTGATCGTCTACTGGTCGGGGTGGAACACCGTGTCCTGGCTGCTGGCGCTGCAGATCGTGATGTTCGTGCTGTACCTGCTGTGCCGCCGCTTCGTGCCTACCGAACACCTGTCGCTGGGCCAGCAGGTGCGCTCGTCGGCCTGGCTGATCGGCTTCTACGCCGTGACCATTTTCCTCTCCTGGCTGGGCAGCTTCGGTGGCCTGGGCGTGATCGGCCACCCGCTGGATACCGTGGTCGTGGCTGCCAGTGCCCTGGGCATCTACTACTGGGGCGCCGCCACCGGCGTGCCGGCGCGGCTGGTGCGCCTCGATGGCGACGACGAAAGCGAAGCGAGCAGCGAACCCCATGCCGGCCAGCAGCCCGCCGCTGTCGCCTCCTGACCCACTACAGATTGGACACGCTGATGAAACAGGTTCATGTCATCGACTCCCACACCGGCGGCGAACCGACCCGCCTGGTGATGAAGGGCTTCCCCCCATTGCACGGCCATAGCATGGCCGAGCAGCGCGACGAGCTGCGCGAGCTGCACGACCACTGGCGCCGCGCCTGCCTGCTGGAGCCGCGCGGCAACGATGTGCTGGTGGGCGCGCTCCATTGCCCGCCGGTCTCGGCCGACGCGACCTGCGGGGTGATCTTCTTCAACAACGCCGGCTACCTGAACATGTGCGGCCACGGCACCATCGGCCTGGTGGCTTCGCTGCACCACCTCGGCCTGATCGAACCTGGCGTGCACAAGATCGACACACCGGTCGGCCAGGTCAGTGCCACTTTGCATGACGACGGTTCCGTCACCGTCGGCAACGTGCCGTCCTACCGCTACCGCCGCCAGGTGGCGGTGCAAGTGCCAGGGCATGGCCAGGTGTGCGGCGACATCGCCTGGGGCGGCAACTGGTTCTTCCTGGTCTGCGACCACGGCCAGCATATCGAGCTGGACAACCGCGAAGCCCTCACCGACTACACCTGGGCCCTGCTCAAGGCACTCGAAGCCCAAGGCATCACCGGCGAGGACGGCGCCCCGATCGACCATGTCGAGCTGTTCGCCGACGACACCAACGCCGACAGCCGCAACTTCGTCATGTGCCCCGGCAAGGCCTACGACCGCTCGCCCTGCGGCACCGGCACCAGCGCCAAGCTGGCGTGCCTGGCCGCCGACGGCAAGCTCGCCGAAGGCCAGACCTGGGTCCAGGCCAGCATCACCGGCAGCCAGTTCCAGGGCCGCTACGAACGCGACGGCGAACGCATTCGCCCGTTCATCACCGGCCGCGCCCACATGACCGCCGACAGCACCCTGCTGATCGACGAACAGGATCCCTTCGCCTGGGGCATCTGACCCCGTTCATTTCCCACTGAATACCGCCAGGAGTGACAACAATGACCGACAACATCTTCACCGGCACCATGCCCGCCCTGATGACCCCCTGCACCGCCGAGCGCAAGCCGGACTTCGACGCCCTGGTGCGCAAGGGCCGCGAACTGATCGACGCCGGCATGAGCGCGGTGGTGTACTGCGGTTCGATGGGCGACTGGCCGCTGCTGACCGAGGCCGAGCGCCAGGAAGGCGTGGCGCGCCTGGTGGCCGCCGGCATCCCGACCATCGTCGGCACTGGCGCGGTGAACACCCGCGAAGCCGTATCCCATGCCGCCCACGCCGCCAAGGTCGGCGCCGCCGGCCTGATGGTCATCCCCCGCGTGCTGTCCCGCGGCGCCTCGCTGATCGCCCAGAAGCACCACTTCTCGGCGATCCTCGCCGCCGCGCCGAAGCTGCCGGCGGTGATCTACAACAGCCCCTACTACGGCTTCGCCACCCGCGCCGACCTGTTCTTCGAACTGCGCCGCGAGTACCCGAACCTGATCGGCTTCAAGGAGTTCGGCGGTGGCGCCGACCTGCGCTACGCCGCCGAGCACATCACCGCCCAGGACGACGCCGTGACCCTGATGGTCGGCGTCGACACGCAAGTGGTGCATGGCTTCGTCAACTGCAACGCCACCGGCGCCATCACCGGCATCGGCAACGCGCTGCCCCGCGAAGTGCTGCAACTGGTCAGCCTGAGCAAGCGCGCCGCCAAGGGCGATGCCAAGGCCCGACGCCAGGCCCGGGAGCTGGAGTCGGCGCTGGCGGTATTGTCGTCGTTCGATGAAGGCTGCGACCTGGTGCTGTACTACAAGCACCTGATGGTGCTCAACGGCGACACCGAGTACCGCCTGCACTTCAACGAAACCGATGCCCTCAGCGACGCCCAGCGCAACTATGCCGAACAGCAGTACGCGCTGTTCCGCAGTTGGTACGCCAACTGGTCGGCCGAGCAGAACCAGGCCTGATTCCAGGAGCCGCCTCGCACCCCATCGCCAGCAAACCAGCGCCCACAAGTTGCAAGCCTTGTGCAGTACCTGTGGGAGCCGGCTTGCCAGCGATGGGCCGCACAGCGGCCCGTTTTCCCCAAACTCAATCCCAAAGGACGCCCCATGACCCTGACAGGCAACCTGCTGATCGGCCAGCGTGCCGTGCGCGGCAACCGCGAAGCAATCCGCGCCATCGACCCGAGCAGCAACCTGGCCCTGGAACCCGCTTATGCCGGCGCCAGCGGCGAACAGGTGGCTCAGGCCTGCGCCCTGGCCTGGGCGGCATTCGATACCTACCGCGAAACGCCCCTCGAACAACGCGCCCGTTTTCTCGAAACCATCACCGAACAGATCGAAGCACTGGGCGATGCGCTGATCGACCGCGCCCACGCCGAGACCGGCCTGCCCAAGGCCCGCCTGCTGGGTGAGCGCGGCCGCACCTGCGCCCAGCTGCGCACCTTCGCCCGGGTGGTACGCGCCGGTGAGTGGCTGGATGTGCGCGTGGACAATGCCCTGCCCGAGCGCCAGCCGCTGGCCCGCCCGGACCTGCGCCAACGCCAGGTGGCCCTTGGCCCGGTGGCGGTGTTCGGCGCCAGCAACTTCCCACTGGCGTTCTCGGTGGCCGGCGGCGACACCGCCTCGGCACTGGCCGCAGGCTGCCCGGTGGTGGTCAAGGCCCACGGCGCCCACCCCGGCACCAGCGAACTGGTTGGCCAGGCCGTGGCCCGGGCGGTCGCGCAGTGCGAACTGCCCGAAGGCGTGTTTTCCCTGTTATACGGCGCGGGCCGTGAGGTGGGCATCGGCCTGGTCACTGATCCACGCATCAAGGCGGTCGGTTTCACTGGTTCACGCAGCGGTGGCCTCGCCCTTTGCCAGGCGGCCCAGGCGCGCCCGGAGCCGATCCCGGTCTATGCCGAAATGAGCGCTATCAACCCGGTGTTCCTGTTCGATGGCGCCTTGCGCTCGCGCAGTGAAGCCCTGGCGCAAGGCTTTGTCACTTCGCTGACCCAAGGCGCCGGCCAGTTCTGCACCAATCCCGGGCTGGTGGTCGCCCGACAGGGGCCGGCCCTCGAACACTTCCTGGTTGCCGCGAGCGCCCATGTTGGCCAAGCGGCGGCGCAGACCATGCTCACCCCGGGTATCGCCAATGCCTATGCTGACGGTGTGGCAGCGCTGAGCGAGAACCAAAACGCCCGGTGCACGGCAAGCGGCCTGCCGGCGCAGGGGCCGAACCAGTGCCAGGCTCAGTTGTTCGTCACCACCGCGCAGGCGTTTCTGGCCGACCCTACGCTGCAAGCCGAAGTGTTCGGCGCCGCCTCGCTGGTGGTGGCATGCGACAACGATGAGCAAATCCGCCAGGTGGCCGAGCATCTGGAAGGCCAACTGACCGCTACCCTGCACCTGGACGAGGCCGATCTGCACAGCGCCCGCCGCCTGCTGCCGACCCTCGAACGCAAGGCCGGGCGGATCCTGGTCAATGGTTGGCCGACTGGGGTCGAGGTCAGCGACGCCATGGTCCATGGCGGCCCGTTCCCGGCCACCTCGGACGCCCGCAGTACCTCGGTGGGCACTGCGGCGATCCTGCGTTTCCTGCGCCCGGTGTGCTACCAGGACTTCCCCGACGCCCTGCTGCCCGGTGCATTGCAGCAGGCCAATCCGCTGCACCTGCGGCGGCTGCTCGATGGCCAGCGGGAAGCCTGAACCATGACCGCCACTGACACGGACATCGCCGTGGTCGGCGCCGGCATCGTCGGCGTCGCCTGCGCCCTGCAGCTGGCACGCCAGGGCCGTCGGGTGCTGCTGATCGATCACCAGGCTCCGGGCCATGGCGCTTCGTATGGCAATGCCGGGCATCTGGCCACCGAGCAGGTGTTTCCCATCGCCGACCTGTCGATCCTCAAGCGCCTGCCGGCGATGTTGCTGGACCCGATGGGCCCGCTGCGCCTGGACTGGAAGTATCTGCCCCGCGCCCTGCCCTGGTTCACCCGGCTGCTGCTGAACCTGCGCCCGGCGCCGTTCCAGCGCAGCGTGGCGGGCATTCGGGCGCTGAATGAAAACAGCCTTGGCGCCTGGCAACGGCTGCTCGCATCCATCGACCGCAGCCCCTTGCTCAAGGAAGACGGGTCGCTGCTGGTCTTCGAACGCCATGAATCGCGCCAGGTGCTCGCGGCGTTGCGCAGCCGCATGCAGGCACAGGGCGTCCCCGTGGACCTGTGGTCGGCACAGGCGGTGAGCGAAGCGGCGCCGCAGTTGAGCCCGTCGATCCTGGGTGGCCTGTTTTTCCCGCGTACCGGTCACTTCCTCGACCCCTATCAAGTGGTCTGCGAACTGTTCAGCGCCGCAACGGCCAGCGGCGTACGCTTTCTGCGCGCCGAGGTCAGTGGCGGCCGGGTGCATGGCCAGGGCGTCAGCCTTGCCAGCGACCAGGGCCCCGTCGAGGCCAGCCAGGTGTTGATCAGCGCCGGCGCCCACTCGGCCAAGCTCACCGCCACCCTGACCGGTCGGCGGGTGCCCCTGGATACTGAGCGCGGCTACCACCTGATGCTGCCGGCGGAGCACCAGCGCCTGCCGTTTGCCGTCACCTCGCTGGAGCGCAAGTTCATCATGACGCCCATGGCCGACGGCCTGCGCCTGGCCGGCACGGTGGAGTTCGCCGGGCTCGAGGCGCCGCCGAGCATGCAGCGGGCGTGGCAACTGCACAGGTTGAGCAAGGGTTTGTTCCGGCGCGAACTGGATGCCGAGGGGGCGACGCCGTGGATGGGGTTCCGGCCTTCGCTGCCGGATTCGCTGCCGGTGATCGACCGGGTGGCCGATGGCAAGGTGTTGCTGGCGTTCGGGCACCAGCACCTGGGGTTGACCCAAGCGGCGGTGACGGCGGAATGGATGGGGCGGTTGGTAAATGGCGAAGACTGCCCGCAAATCAGCGCCTACCGATTGAGCCGGTTTTGAAACGGGGGCCGCGTCGCGGCCCATTCGCCGCGGTTCGTCGCCACGACAAGCCGGCTCCCACAGGGTGCTGGGCTCAGTCAGACGGTGTTCTCGCTGGATGGCGCCGATCACTGTGGGAGCCGGCTTGCCGGCGAAAGGGCTGCAAAGCAGCCCCTGCCTCACTCAGCGATAACGCTCGAGCCAGTGCGCATAAGGCGCTGGCAAGGTCCACGAAGCCTTTTCCACGCCCAGGGCCTTGGCAGCGGCATACGGCCAGTGCGGGTCAGCCAGGTGCGCACGCCCCACCGACACCAGGTCCAACTGGTTGGCCTGCAACGCGCCTTCGGCCAGCTCCGGGGTGCCGAAGCCCCAGGCCGAGGTCACCGGCAGCTTGGCCTCGCGACGCACACGTTCGGCGATCGGGCCCATGAACGCCGGCCCCCATGGGATGTTGGTCTCAGGAATGGTGAAGCCAACGCTGACGCTCAGCAGGTCCAGGCCACCGGCCTTGAACCGGCGCGCCAGTTCGATGGATTCCTGCAGGGTCTGCTCGTCACGGCCGTCATACTCCAGCACGCCAAAGCGAGCGGTCAGCGGCAGGTTCTCCGGCCACACCTCGCGCACGGCGGCCAGGGTTTCCAAAAGGAAGCGCGTGCGGTTGTCGAAGCTGCCGCCGTAGGCATCGGTGCGCTGGTTGGAATGCTCGGAGAAGAAGCTCTGGCCCAGGTAACCATGGGCAAAGTGCAGTTCGATCCATTCGAAGCCGGCATCGCGGGCGCGGCGTGCGGCATCGACGAAGTCCTGCTTGACCCGGGCGATATCGTCCAGGGTCATGGCCTTCGGCACTTTCGGCAGGTGGGCGCCGAAGGCGATGGCGGATGGGGCGATGGTGTCCCAGCCACGGGCATCGTCGGCGGCGATGTGGTCGTCACCTTCCCAGGGGCGGTTGGCGCTGGCCTTGCGCCCGGCGTGGGCGATCTGGATGCCCGGCACGGAACCGGCGGCCTTGATCGCCTTGACCACCGGCACGAACGCCTGGGCCTGGGTGTCGTTCCAGATCCCGGCGCAGCCGGGGGTGATGCGCCCTTCCGGGGACACCGCGGTGGCCTCGACCACCACCAGGCCGGCGCCACCACGGGCCAGCCCGGCCAGGTGGACGTGGTGCCAATCGTTGATCAGGCCATCCTCGGCCATGTACTGGCACATCGGCGGAATGGCGATGCGGTTGCGCAGGGTGACGTCTTTGAGGGTATAGGGTTCGAACAATGCGGCCATGAGCTAACTCCAGGGACGGGGTTGGATACGATTGTTCGATCATATTCGAACTATGGCAATTTGTGAAACCCCCGTTATCATGTTGGCCATGCGAGCCTATACCCACCCCAACCCCGAAGACCTGACGCTGGAGCGCCTGCTCTACGCCTTGAGCGACCCTGTGCGCATGGAAATCGTGCGCCGCCTGGCGGGTGTCGCCGAAGCCAGCTGCGGCGAGCTGGACGGCGGCCGGCCCAAGTCGAGCATGTCCCATCACTTCCGTGTACTGCGTGACTCGGGGCTGGTGTACACCCGCAATGTCGGTACCACGCACATGAACTCGTTGCGCAGCGATGAGCTCGAAAGCCGTTTTCCAGGGTTGCTGGGCAGCATTCTCGAGCAGCGTTGAACCCCGGCCTGCCACCGACGGGAGCCGTTTCCATCGATAGTCCAGGCACAAAAAAACCACGAGGCCGCCAGGGGCGATCCTCGTGGTTGGTGTTGCCGGGCAAGCCCGGCAAGCATGGGCCTTACAGCGCCATGTCGTTCGCAGGCTTGCTCTCGACCGGTGCGCCTGGGGCGGCGGTGGTCTTGACGCTCTGATCGAGCACCGGCGGCTTCTCCAGCTGCAGCACTTCGGCGGTGTAGTCCCACTCTTTCTGGGTGGCAGCGGCCGAGTCGTTCAGCTTGGTACCGTAGCTCGGCACGATTTCCTTGATCTTGGCCTGCCACTCAGGGGTGGCGACCTTCTCCTTGAACACGGTTTCGAGCACGTTGAGCATGATCGGCGCGGCGGTCGAGGCACCTGGCGAGGCGCCCAGCAGGCCGGCGATGGTGCGGTCCTGGGAAGCCACGACCTCGGTGCCCAGCTTCAGCACGCCGCCCTTCTCTTCGTCACGCTTGATGATCTGCACGCGCTGGCCGGCCTGCCACAGCTTCCAGTCTTCCTTCTTGGCGTTCGGGAAGTAGGTCTGCAAGGCGGCGAAACGGTCGTCGTCGGACTGCATCAGCTGGCCGGCGAGATACTCGACCAGCGGGTACTGGTCGATGCCCACGCGAGCCATCGGCCAGACGTTGTGGGTGGTGGCGCTGCTCAGCAGGTCCAGGTACGAGCCGTTCTTCAGGAACTTGGTCGAGAAGGTGGCGAATGGCCCGAACAGGATCACGCGCTTGCCGTCCAGCACGCGGGTGTCCAGGTGCGGTACCGACATGGGTGGCGCGCCGGTCGAGGCGATGCCGTAGGCCTTGGCCATGTGCTGCATGGCAACGGTCGGGTTCTCGGTCACCAGGAACGAGCCACCTACCGGGAAGCCTGCGTATTCCTTGGCTTCCGGGATGCCCGACTTCTGCAGCAGCTTCAGCGCGCCGCCACCGGCGCCGATGAACAGGAACTTGGCGTCGGTGGCCGATTCGGTACCGTCCTTCAGGTTCTTGTACTCGACGTGCCAGGAGCCGTCTTCATTGCGGGTGATGTCCTGCACTTCGGTGGAGAGCTTCAGGTCGAAGTTCTCTTTGGTCTGCAGGCTGCCAACGAACTGGCGGGTGATCTCGCCGAAGTTGACGTCGGTGCCGATCGGGGTCCAGGTGACCGCCAGCTTCTGGTTCGGGTCACGGCCTTCCATCATCAGCGGGACCCACTTGGCGATCTGCGCGTGGTCCTCGGAGTACTGCATCGGGCGGAACAGCGGGCTGGCCTGCAGGGCGTCGTAGCGCTTCTTCAGGAACTTGATGTTGTCATCGCCCCAGACGAAGCTCATGTGCGGGGTGGTGTTGATGAACGAGTGCGGGTTCTTCAGCACGCCCTGGCGTACCTGCCAGGCCCAGAACTGGCGGGAGATCTGGAACGACTCGTTGATCTCGATGGCCTTGGTGATGTTGACGTTGCCGTCTTTGTCTTCCGGGGTGTAGTTCAGCTCGGCCAGCGCGGAGTGGCCGGTACCGGCGTTGTTCCAGCCATTGGAGCTTTCTTCGGCGACGCCGTCGAGGCGCTCGACCATCTCCATCGACCAGCTTGGCTCTAGCTCGTTGAGCCAGACAGCCAGGGTGGAGCTCATGATGCCGCCGCCAACCAGCAGCACGTCGACTTTCTTGGTGTCGGCAGCGTGCGCTTGCATGAAGCTCGCCGCGACAGCCAGACCCAGCAAGGTCTTGCCAGCTTTCTTGAACATTGATCGATTCCAGTCAGTAGAACGGAGGGTGGGCCTGTGGCTGGCCCAGGTATTCCATGTTCTTCAGCGCAGGCTTGTTGTGATCATTGTTCAGCAGCCAGAGAGACATTGGACGTGCCAGCCTTTGGTCGGATTGACCGACAAGGCTGAAACGATTGACGGATTGTAACCGAATTGCCAGCACAAACAAACGCGACCCACCCTGTCAATGCGGCACTTCGCATCAGGGTGGGCCGCGCTTCCCGGAGCTACCTCAGACTTCCGGGAACACACCGTCCTCGAACGGTTCCTCGGTGCCGCCCTCGGTTTCCTCGGCGGTATCGTTGACCTCCTCCGACAGCTCGGTTGCTTCCGCCTGTACCTCCACAGCCTCCTTGACCTGCTCCGCGAGTTCTTCATTCACCGCGTTGCCCATATCCTCGACGATCTGCGGCAACTGCTCGTTGACCGTGGTGACGTTGGTGTTGGCCCCCGAGATATCGCCGGCCTCGAGCTGCCCCTTGGCCTCGAGCAGATTGTCGTTAGCCTCTTCCAGCTGATCAGTCACCTCGATCTGGGCCAGGTCGCTCACCTGCTCGGCGGCACTGTCGATCGCCCCGCCAGTATTGTCGCTGGCCACCGACTTGTACGCCGAACTGCCGCTGGCGCGCACCTCGGACACCGAGGAGGAGAAATCCGCCTCGCTCGGTACCTCGGCCTGCACGTCGCCCGAGGCATTGTCGAGCTGTGCCTGGTTGTCGGCACGGGCCTGGTCGCCGACCTGCTGCCCGTCGTTCTGCGCGTCCTGTACCTGCTCGGAGGTGGGGTCCTTGCCGTCGTTCTCGTTGGCCTTGTCCTCGGCCAGCTTGTCGTTCTTGGCGGTCAGTTTCTGCTTGAGGAAGTCCAGGGCCATCCACAGCCCCATGGCCTCCATGAAGTACTTGAACACGGTGCCGAAGGTCAGGCTCGACCAGAACTTGTCCCAGCCCGACTCCGGCGCCAGCGGGATGGCGATCACCGACTTGCCCAGCATCGTGCCGGCCAGCAGGGTCAGCGCCGTGGTGTCCGAATCCTTGCCGGTGAAGGTGCCCTTGTAGCCGAAGGTGCAGTTCAGGGTGATGGCGCCACCGCTGCTGTCGATCAGCTGGCCATTGGAGAACTGCAGCGTCTTGCTGCTGCCTTGGGACGTGAGGGTGATGGTATAGGCACTCTGGCGGTCGCTGGGGTCGGCTGGCGACGGCGCGTTGGCCTTGCGGGTGAAGGTGATGGTGCCCTCGGAAGTCGCGCCCTTGGCATTCTGCCCGGTGGCCGCCGAGTACACGTAGAAGGTCGCGCCCGGCTTGCCCTGGTCGTTCATTCCCCACAGATAGGCGAAGCCGCGCATCCAGGTGCTGACCGCGACATAGCTGGGGAAGTCCAGGCCGGCGAATGTCGGGTACTGGTTGAAGAACGCCGCCATCTTGGCATTGCCATCGGCAACCGAACCGCTGCTGAAGGCATCCTTCATGGCCGACTGGAAGTTGGCCGACATCTGCGACGACGGCGAGGTCATGATGTTCTGGCAGAACGTCAGGGCGGTCTGCATGTTCTTCGCCGCCGCTGCGGTGATATTGATGTCAGGGTAGGTCTCGGTATTGAAGTCGAGCTGCTCGCCCACGGTCATCACCGGAAACAGCGAGTCGGTCCTGGACACCAGCAGGTTGTAGAGATGCGATACGGCGGTCTGGTGCTGGCTGTTGACATAGGTGTCATGCAGCGTGGCCGTGGTGCTGGCACCGTTTTTCAGCACGTTGCCGCTGGCCATCGACAGGAACTTGAGGTCCTGCAGGTAGCCCTGTTCGCTGGTGCCGCTGGCGGCATGGGCGTCGAGCACCACGACATCGACACCGGACTGGTTGCTCAGCTTGACGGTCTCGTTGATTTGCGTGGCGGTGCTCAGTTTGGCGGTATTGGCAGTGTTCACGTTGCTCTCCTTGCTGGTTGCGGTGAATGACACATCAATACGCAATGCACGCCGTGGTGCTGCGCACCCCGGCCTGGTAATGGGTGGACAGGATGCTGCCGCCGACCGGCAGGCCACGGCTGTCGAACTGCGCCCCGGCATAGTCCACGTCGGTCACACGGATCACCCGCTGGCCGTCGCGGGCATACAGGGTCACCAGCGTCCGGCGAGGCGTTCCGCTGCTGCCCGGCTGGGTGAACCAGTCTTCGCGCCGCTGCAACAGGCTGCCGTCCTGGCGCCGTTGCACACTGCTGCGATCGGCGGCGCGGTTGGGCGCCCAGGGGGCGAAGGAGCAGAGCAACGGCGCAGGCCCGACCACCTTCATGACGCCTTCCAGGTCCAGCCGCTGCCGGCCCACCAGTTGCCCCTGGCGATAGCGCAGGGCCGTGGCGCTACGGGGTTTGCCGCAGGCGGCAAAGGTGCGTACCACCAGTTCGCCGCCATGGACCTGGCGGCGGGCGTCGAACAGCACGCCGCCGTAGTCGGAGTTGATGTGCTCCAGCACGGCATTGCCGCCTTCTATATAGCGCGTACCGATCACCTGGTAAGGCACGCCGGTGGCCCCCAGGTAGGACCTGGCGCTGTAGGTCCGCGTGCCGCGGCCATCGGTATGGTTTACCGCGAGCATGCCTCCTGTCAGCCGGGTTCCGGCCATCTGCGCCTGCCCATAGGACACGCAGGTGCGTCCCAGCAGACGGCCATCGGCATCGAACTGGCGGGTGCTGTAGCTGGCATAGCACTCCTCGTCGTAGGCCATCTGCGCCTGATGGACGAGATGCCCCTGGGCATCGTTCGCCGACAGCGTGGCCAGGCCGTGAGACGGCGTGCCGGCGGCAGTGAGGTGCAAGGCGTCGTACTGGCCGAACACCGAGCGCCGCACCTGGCCCTGGTCATCGAGCAGGCGAGTGATCGAGGAGCGCGCCCGCCCCTGGTCATCGATCAGCAGGTGGCTGTCGGCATGCGGCGCGCCCCCGGCGTCCACCGAGCGGTAGCGCACCTCCAGGCCGCCATCGGTCTGGGCGTGGTACTCGGCTCTCCCCCGGGTGGCGACGTTCACCCCGTCCGGGCCGTAGTGCACCAGCGACACCGCCCTGGGCGGCCGGATGGCGTAGCCGGGGTCGACCAGGCCATCGAGCAGGCTCTGCAAGGCTTGATTGTTCATGTCGGTACTCCTTCACTGACACTGTCAGGCGCGAGGATCCCGGCCAGGTGGTCGAGCAAGGCGACCCCTTCGGCGCGGGTGGTGGCTTTCTTGTAGGAGAAGCGCATGTCCAGGCTGACCCGGGTACGCTCGCTGTCGTTGCGCATCGAGCCATGCCCCAGGTAGCCGCCATCGAAGATCAACACCTGGCCGTAGCGCAGGCTGACCGGGCTGTAGTCGGCACTGCCATAGTCGCTTTCCAGCCACAGGGCGGCGCCAGCCTCGACATCGGTGAACGGCATCCAGAAGTTGACCTGGTCGATGCGCTCGGTAACGCAGATATCGTGGTGGAACGAACTCACGCTGGGCGTGCCGGCCAGGTGCACGCGCAGCTTCGGGTGGCTGGTATAGGAAATGCCACGCCCCACCAACGGCGCCAGCACCTGGAGCATGAAGGCGTGGTAGAGGGTCCAGAAATCGGCCGTGGCAGGCTGACGCTCCATCATGTCGCTGAGCAGCAGGTTGTCCCTTGGGCGCAGCCGCGCCGGGCGGCCACGTTCGAGGTAGTGCTGGCGCAGATACAGGTGCAGCCGGTCCAGGCGCTGCACCTTGTACACGTCCCGCGTCAGTGCCGCGGCGAAGGGAAAGCGCCGGGTGTCGTATTCGAGAACCAGACGGTTGCGCCGGGGCCGGGCACCGGCCTCGGCCATCAGCCAGGCACGATCCACCCCGGCCAGCAACGGCTGCACGCGCATGTTCATCCGGCATCCTCCATTTCATCCTGGCGCAACCGCGCCAGCGCCTCGCGCAACAGGCGCAGGTTGCCGCGCGCACGGTCATAGCCATGCCAGAGGAAGATCCCGCCCTTGTCGCTGGCCGCCACCATCACCGCCACCAGGTGCTGCCAGGCCCACTCGGGCAAGCCCAACCGTGGCCGCTCGAGCAGTTGGCCTATCCACAGCGGCTCGATCAGGGCCATGCCGCGCAGTTGCACCTTGCTGCCCGCGGCGCTGCGGCCCTGGCCATGCAACAGCGGCTTGAGCGTGATCGGATCGAGGGTCACGTCCAACTGGCCGGACTCCACGGCCGGCGGGCCACCCTGCCACTGGATGCGTCCCTCGCGAAATTCGGCGGTTACCGGCTTGCCAGCGATCTCCAGCCCGTAGGGCCCCAGGCGCAACGCCAGCAACTCGGCCAGGCGACCATGCACCAGGCGCAGGCGGTAAGCCCCCAGGGCCCACTGCGCCAGGTCCTCGAAACGACGTGTCGACAGTGCCAGGCGTCGCTCACCGATGCGTGTGTCACGCCCGTTGAACAGTACTTCGCCGGGCAACGCCAGGCCCTCGCGCAACACATCAACCCCTTGGCTCGCCGAGGCCGAGGGCACGATGCGCAGCGCCTCCCCTGCGACCCGATAATCCCCTACCGCCAGGCATGCCGGACGCGCCAGCGATTGCCCGCGCAAAGCCACCTTGTAGCCGCTCCCAGCCTGTTCCCCAGCGGGCCACACCAGCCCGATCCAGCTGCGCCCGCCCTGCACCGAGAGATCGGATTGCAGATAACCGGAACTGCCATTGCCGGCCTCGGCGCTCCAGGTCAGCACGCCCGACTGATAGCGCACGCCCACCAGCGGTTGGCCATCGAGGTCGACACGCAGGCCGGCGTTCTTCATGCGGCTGAACAACGAGAGGCTCATGCGTCGACTGCTGTCGAGGTAGAAGCCGCTCCAGGGCGCCAGGCTCGACTGCAGCAGCGCATTGAGCTCGGCATTCATGCCCGGCCAGTCGATGCTCAGGCCAGCCTTGCGCGACCAAGCCGCGGCGACAGCACGCAGTTCGCCCGGCGCGGCGGCGCTGAGCGCCCGGTGCAAGGCGCTGCTGGCCGAGGTATAGGTCAGCAGGTGCTCGACCCCCTCACGATTGCCGGGATGACGCTGGGCATCGGCACCCTTGGCTGCCAGTTGCACCGCGCCCGGGTCGCGTTGCCCCAGCAGATGCCGTTCGCGGGCATCCAGCCCGCCCCAGGCCTGCACCGCGGCCTGGGGGTCGTCGCGGTACTGCCGGCGCAACTCGGCATCGTCGGACAAGGCAAGAATGAAACGTCCGGCACCGGTGTCGGCCTGCCACTGGTAACTGGCCGGCACATCGAAGCGGGCGAAATCGCTGAAGGCACGACGTTCACGCTTGTCGTAGCGGTCGATCACCCGCAATGGATCACTGGCGGCGCGCACCGGTTGGCCGGGGCGGATCAGCCCCAGCCGCTCGAGCATCTGCGGATCCGACTGCCCTGCGGTGCGCGGCGGCAGGTAGAAGGTGGAGATCCCGGTCACCCACGATTGCGCCAGCGGATCGCGCAGGCTGGCCAGGGTTTGCCGGTCGATCAGCGGATCGATCCCCGGGTAGCGCGAACCGACATAGTTGATCACCGGGTGCTCCGGGCCGTAGAGCGCCTCCAGGTAGTCGAGCAGCACGGCGAAGTTGCTATTCAGGTACCCCTGGCGTCGGTAGCCCAGCTCGCCGATCAGGCCGACCTGCCAGAGCACCAGGTGCAGCCCCGGGTCCGGCTGGCGGCGACGGATCAGCATGTCGGTGGCTTCGTACATCTGCATGCCGGGTTGGCTGGGGTCCACGCCCAGGTCGGCACACAGGGTGTCGAGGGCGCTGACTGCGGCACGCATGCTGGCGTGGTGCCCTTCACGGCGGGCGATGGTCACGGCGCGATGGGTCGACAGCACGAATACGCCGGGGTGGCCATAGAAGATCGCCACTACATGCTCGCCGTTGCGCACGTGATGCAGCATGGCCTCGGTCATCTGCATGTAGGTCAGGTAACGCGGTTTGCTGTCGTCGTAGAGCACGTACAGGTCAAAAGCGTCCGGACGCTGCGAGAGGATCCAGATCTTGGTGGCCGGGTCGGCAACGCAATAGAACACATGGTCGGCGGCTAGGATCCGCGCCTCGTCGCTGCGGCTGAAGTCCGAGGCCTCGATGCCCGAGCCAAGGATCTCAAGGGTGCCGGGGCGCTGCGGCGCGACCAGCAGGGCCGGATCGTCGCTGATGTCCGCGGCCCTGGCCGCGATGGCCTGGGCCAGCCGCCGCCAGCGGCGGCGGTGGTCCTCGGCGCTCGGGTATTGGTTGGCTTGCACCTGTTCGTGGTTGTTGCGGGTCGTCATGCTCATGCGGTTCGCTCCTCAGGCGCCTTGCGCGGCCAGGTACTTCATCGCAACACTCGCCCCCACCTTCACCGGCAGCGGCTTGCCCTGGTAGGTGGCGTTGCCGAGTATCACGAAGGCCTTGTAGGCTTGATCGCCGGTGTAGGGCGCCATGCTCGCCACCACCTGGTTCTCGTCGTCACTGGACCAGCGCCAGTTGGCCGCGTCGTTGTCGGCCTTGGTGTTGCCGGTCTGCAGCAACGTGGAAATCGTCACCCCGACGGTCTTCGGATCGCCCTGCACTTCGGCCACATACTGGCTGAAGGTCTGCCAGCGAGCCGCCACTGGCTTGTCGTCCTGCAGCATGTAGTTGACCAGCACGCCCACCCCGGTGCTCTGACGCGGTTGCAGGTTCTCGATGTCCTTCTCGTCCTGGTTCTTCCAGGCCTGGAAGATCGCGCCCACGCTCTGGAAGGCGACGTAGATCACCGCCCCTTCGATCAGGGTCGGCAAGGCCTTGGTCATGATCCAGTTGCCGACGCCATTGACCACCTTCATCAGTGCGCCGGGCTCGACGTTCACATCGGTGTCGATATCCACGTCGACATCGATGTCGATGTCCGTCTCGGTGTCGGTCACCACATCGATGTCCACGTCGATGTCCACGTCTACATCAACATCCACCACCGCGATGAAATCGACGTCGATATCGATGTCGATATCCACGTCCACGTCCACATCGATGTCGATGTCGATATCCACGTCCACATCGACGTCTATATCCACGTCGATGTCCACGTCGACGTTGACCGGATCGGCTGCGTCGCCCACGCCACTCCCGGCGCCGGCGGTGTCACCGGTGCTGTTGAGGCTGTCCTGGATGCGGCTGATCAGCTTGCCGGTATTCTGCGCCAGCCACTGCATGCCGTTGGCCACGGTGCCCAGCAGGTTGATCGCGGCGTCGAGGGTCATCGCCAGCTGCACGGTGAACAACGCGCCATAGGCCATGTCGTAGGCGACTGCGTACCAGGGCAACTGCGGGTTTTGGTAGGACTGGGCGATGAACTGCTGGCCGTCACAGGTACCGACAAAGGCCCAGGTAATCACTTCGGGCTTGCCTTCCCAGGTCAGGTCGCGGATGAACCCGGTGGTGTTGAAGCCGTGCTTGTCGTCGGCACCTGGGCTGGTCAGTTGGCCGTACTGGAACTGCAGCGCACTGCCGCCGCCCGTGCTGGGGCTGTAGTTGGCCTTGCCGTCGGCGATGGTCAACGTGCCCACCTGGGTGGTGGGCAGGATGAAGCCCATGGAGTTGCCGCTGGGGGGCTCGTAGCAGTAGTAGGTGCCCGGATAGGCGTACAGCTGGTTGTTGGCCCAGTAACCCAGGGCCGAGAACAGCGCGAAACTCACCCCAGGGTAGCCATTGGCGGCGAAGAAAGAGGCAGCCTTGTCGTTGAGGGCGTTGGCCGGGGTATCGCTGACCAGTTCGCAGAATTCCAGGGCGGTGGGGGTGAAGGGCTGGCTGATGAACGACTGGTAGAACGCCCAACCGGAGTTGGCCGTGGTCACATCCTGGTTGCCGACCTGAACCTGCTCCGAATCCGGCAGCAAGGCATTGGCCACCTGCACCAGCAAGGGAAACTGGTCGCTCTGGCGCACGATCACCAGTCGCGCCAGACTCTCGGTGAGTGGCAGCGTGGTGCTCTGGTTGGCGCCCACCGAGCCTTGCAGGGTATACACGGCGGTATAGTCCGCCGGATTGGTGGAAGGCGGATCGGTCGCTGGGTTCTTGTTGAGGGTGCTGTAGATGTCCAGCGCCAGGTTGGTGTTGTTGGTGATCTGGACGGGGTAGGTGGCCATCTCGATGCATCTCCCTTGCCTTCGAACAGCGCCAGGGCGCCGGGTTGAGACTCGACGGGCCAAGGAAGAAGAAAGGAGCGCGAGCGCGCAGGCGTGCAGACGGCGCACGCAGCGAAATGCGGGCCGTATGCCGTCCATGGTCGGGGATCCAGACTCGTCCTGAGGCTGTCAGTCAGGGTGTCATGCACTATAGCGAGCGACCGGGAATGGCAATGGAACAGTTGGCGATATGCCAGCAGCGTTCAATTGCCAATGCGCGCCCAGGGCGGAACTGCCAGAAAAGGCGGCCCCGAGAAATAAAAACCCCCGGCCACATCCATGGTCGGGGGTCTTGGATCAGGCTGTGAACAACCCGATCAGGGTATTTCCAGGATTACTGCTGCTGAGGCAGTTTATCGATCGGGCCGCAGCCGCCGATGATCTTGGAGATGGAAACCGATGGGTGGAACAGGTAGTCGTACGAGCAGTTCTTAGGCTGGTTGTAGACCTGGCCGGTGCAGCCGGACAGCAGGGCAACGCCCGAAACGACAGCAACAGCGACAGTAGCTTTGATCAGCTTTTTCATAAAAATCCTTTAGTCCATGATCCACCATCAAACGGATGGCGCGCGGATCATACGGGAAATGGCGGTGAGAATGAAAGGCACTAGTACAGGTGCACTCGTTGACCAGGGTCAACTAACAAGTTGTTGGCACGGCAACTAAGCGAGTTGAACTACTTGCTAAAACGTTACAGGCGGGTAATTCCTTTCAGCTTCCTACAGGTTTTCATCAGACTTTCCTGATTCCCTGTAGTCCATTTCCCAAGCACACTTTTTCCCCATTCAGGCCATTGCAGCTGCTCGATCTGCGACCTAGTCTCGACCCGTCGTTGCCAACTCAACGACCGGCTTTGACAGGCCGTAGCTCAGAACGCAATGGCTGCTTCATGGCAGTTGTGCGTGGGGCACATTCGTGTGCGCCGGGAACCTGAGCCTCGGTCTGTCAACCTACGTACAGCTGCCTCCATTGGTTTGACAGCTTGTGGTGGACGCCCCAAATAGCTCAGGTTACTACCATGATAAAAATTGTCCCCGACCCTCCGCTACAAGCATCCGACTCCCCTCATACCCTCGAGGATCTGCTCGTCCAGATCGCCGAGTATCTCGTCTGCGCCTTCACCGCCGCCCAGCACGCCGCCATGATCCACACCAAGCCGCCGGGCCAGGTCATGGCCCTGACCGCCGTGCACGAAATCGACAGCGCACGCAGCTTGGTAGAAATGGCCCTGAGCCGCGTACAGGCAAGGCATTGATCGCGCCCTGAGAAAGGAGAACCGGCATGACTCAAGACAAACGCATCACCACCACCGGCATCGGCAGCTTTGGCGAAAGCGGTGAAATTGATAACGAAACTCCACTGTTCCAAGTCGTTGCGGGCCACCCAATGGACTATGCCCTGGAACAATCCACGCACTTGATAACCTGCGCCTACACCCTGAGTGATATCGCGCTGACTCAGGATCTGAAGAACGCACCTACTTTGTTAGCCGCCGCCCACTATCTCACCGGCATGGCCAAAGCACTGTCGCAAGATGTCTCCCACGCAGTAACCAACAGCCCCTCTGTGTGATGCAAAAAGCCCCGTAGCGCGAACTACGGGGCTTTCAGCAAAGAAATCGATACAGACCTTTATTGCATCAACCAACCTGCTCGAATCGCCGTCGCCTCACGAACAGGCCCACGCCCAACCCGGTGGCAAGGACCGACAGCAATCCCAGGTCCAACCCGAACAAACGGGCTTGGCTAACAATGATGCAACCGGCGAAACCAACCACCACCAGCGCCACCCCCAGCCACTTGCGCAGCGGGTAGGGCCTGAGGAACCGATCCAGCAGACCATAAAGCACCAGGGCGATGACCGCATAGGTAATTTCGGACACAGGCGCCTCCCTCAGGTCTTGATGATCAGGGTCGAAGTGGAGTGCTGCGGACCGATGCCGCCATTGACCTGCGCCTCGATGCTGACCAGCACATCGCCCGCATGGTAGGTGGGCAGGACGTCATTGGCATAGGCACGCACCCCAGCGCCCACTGGCACGCCAACATACGGCGATGCAACAGAGCTGGCGGCCGCAGCAAACGCCGAGGCGGCAAGGTTGGCGACCTTGGTGCGCTGGGCGTTGAGGGTGTCACCCTGCTGCCGGGTCAGCGGCTTGGAGATGCCGATCTTCATCACGCACGGCAGCCCTTTGGCCAGCATCCTGTCGTACGTCTCGACAACCTTGCTGTTGACCTCGTAATGGGCGCTTTTAGCTTCGCCGAAATGCAGCTCGCGCAAACGCCCGCGCTCGCTGTCGGTCAGGGTGATCTGCGAGACGTTGAAGACGATCCCGTGATTGCCCATGTATTGGAAAGTCCCTTCGAACTTCATTGCACGCATCCTTACGAAAACAAAGGTCGCGATTCTCTACGACAGGTGGTGCGGCTGCAAATCGTGGCAGGTTGCCAGCAGCGATTTTCCTGCTGCCTCCAGCCCTTTGCGCGCTCAATGCCCAGACGCCAATACCGGCTATTGACGAAGTCGTTGCAAAAAAGAGGAACAATGAAAAAAGCCCCGAGACGTTAATCTCGGGGCTTTCTCATGTATGGCGGAGAGATAGGGATTTGAACCCTAGGTACTGTTGCCAGTACAACGGATTTCGAATCCGTCCCGTTCGACCACTCCGGCATCTCTCCAATGGCGCGCATCATACCAGCGATTTCGTTTCTGGCAAACCTTTTTTGAAAAAAATTCGCGTGGTATCAGGCGCTTGCGTGAACGCGCCGCTTACAGCGGCACGCCCAGGCGCTTGGCAACTTCTTCATAGGCTTCGATCACGTCACCCAGGCCCTGGCGGAAGCGGTCCTTGTCCATCTTCTTGCGGGTCTCTTTGTCCCACAGGCGGCAGCCGTCCGGGCTGAACTCGTCACCCAGGACGATCTGGCCGTGGAACACGCCGAACTCCAGCTTGAAGTCGACCAGCAGCAGGCCTGCGTCGTCGAACAGCTTGCTCAGCACTTCGTTGACCTTCAACGACAGCTTCTTCATCTCCACCAGTTGTTCGGCGGTGCCCCAGCCGAAAGCGACAACATGGGATTCGTTGATGAAGGGGTCGCCCTTCTCGTCGTTCTTCAGGAACAGCTCGAAGGTGGACGGCTCCAGCTTGATGCCCTCCTCCACGCCCAGGCGCTTGACCAGGCTACCGGCGGCGTAGTTACGCACCACACATTCGACCGGGATCATGTCGAGCTTCTTCACCAGGCACTCGTTGTCGCCCAGCAGCTTGTCGAACTGCGTCGGCACGCCGGCTTCTTCGAGTTTCTGCATGATGAAGGCGTTGAACTTGTTGTTCACCATGCCCTTGCGGTCGAGTTGTTCGATGCGCTTGCCGTCGAACGCCGAGGTGTCGTTACGGAACAGCAGGATCAAGCGGTCGGCGTCGTCGGTCTGGTAAACCGATTTGGCCTTGCCGCGGTAGAGTTCGTCGCGTTTTTCCATGATGGGCTCCGCTTGCTTGAGTAGGTGGGCTAGGCGATTTGGCGCCAGTCGAGCCCTTGATCCTGATTCGCCACCTGGAGCCAGTCCGGATCGCACCCGAGGGCGTCGACGAAGCACTGGCGGGCCAGATGTGGCAGGTTGTTCTTGCTGCTGAGGTGGGCCAGCACCAGGTGCTGCAGGTTTTGCCAGCCCAACTCGGCCACCAGGCTCGCGGCCTGGTGGTTGTTCAAATGTCCCTGGCTGCCGCCGACCCGCAGCTTGAGAAAGCGCGGGTAATGCCCACGGGCCAGCAGGTCGCGGCAATGGTTGGCTTCGATCAGCAGGGCATCGAGCCCCTGATAGCGCTCCAACAACTGCGCGTCGTAGCTGCCCAGGTCGGTGAGCATGCCGAAGCGGCGGCGACCGTCGCTGATCACGTACTGCAACGGCTCGTAGGCATCATGCTCGACCCGTGCCGCGCTGACCTGCAGATCGCCGATCTGCACGACATCGCCGCAACCGAGAAAACCGGCCACCTCCACCGGCTTGCGCATGCCGCGCAATGTGCCCTCGCTAAGGTAGACCGGTACATTGTAGCGCCGCGACAGCAGCCCCACCCCATGCACGTGGTCGGCATGTTCATGGGTCACCAGCACCGCGCTCAATTGCGTGGCCGACACCCCGAGCAGCGCCAGGCGCCGCTCGGTCTCGCGCAGGGAAAAGCCGCAATCGACCAGGATGACCGTGTCACCACTGGCGATGAGCGTGCCGTTTCCCTGGCTGCCGCTTCCCAGAACCGCGAAGCGCACTTAGCCCAGGTGGTCCTGGATCGCGCTCAGCACGCGGCGGGCGACATCGGCCGGGGCCACGGTGTTGATGTTCTTCTCGACGGTCACCTGGACGTTTTCACCCACCTTGCTCAGGCGTACCTGATAGCGCTCGGCGCGGGCTTCACGCTCTTCCTTGCTCGGCTCGCTGCCGAACAGGCGGCTGAAGAAGCCAGGCTCCTTCTGCTTGTCGTCAGGCTTCTCGGACAGGTTGATGTAGTACAGGCCCAGGCTGCGGTTGATGTCCTCGACGCGCCACTCGCCCTGCTCCAGGGCACGGCCGACGCCGGACCAGGCGCGGTCCAGGTCGGAACCCAGGAACAGCACCGGGTTGCCGCTGCCGTCCTCACTCAGGCTGACCTGACTTGGGGCATCGAAGTCGCGCGCGGCCAGCAGCGAGACCGACCCGCCCTTCTCGGCGCTGCGGTTCATGCTGGCGAGCATTTCGTCGACCAGCAGAGCGTCGGTGCCGGTGTTGCTGGAGGCGGACGGGAAGTCAGGCTCGGCAGTGCTGCCGGCCGGGCGCTCAACGCTGACCACATACACCTCGGAGGTGTTGCGCTGCACGCCGGGCTCCATGCGCACCCGCACGCGGACTTCGCTGTCCGCGCTGCTGGAGGTGCTGGCCAGGCGCTGGCCGAGGGAGGCCGACAGCTCGTCGAAGCGCTGCCAGGTGGTGTTGAATTCACCGGTCTGCGGGCGCTCTTCAGCGATGCGGAAACCGTTGTCCTCGAAGAACTGGCGGGTCACCGGCCAGACTTCGGCAGGCGAACGCTGGGCCAGTACCCAACGGCTGTTGCCGCTGCGCTGAAGGCTGAAATCGCTGATGTCGGCGGTGGCCGACAGCGGCTGTGGACGGGGTACCTCGAACTCGCCGCTGGCGCGATCGTCGGCCACGTTGCGCGGGATCGGCAACAGCGGATCCAGGCGCTTGACGTTGCTGGCGTCCGGCGGCAGCTGCATCGGCGCGGTAGGCTGCGCCTGCAGATAGTCGCTGCCACGGTCGCGGAAATAGCCATCCTCGCCCCACAGCCAGCCGCACCCACTGGTGCTGGAAATGATCAGGGCGAGAGCGGAAAGACCAGCCAGTCGCTTCATGCGGTGTACTTCCTCGATTAAACCAGTACGCCGGACTGGCGCAAGGCAGTACGGACTTTTTCGTGACAGCCTTCGCTCAGCCAGGTCAGCGGCAGGCGGATACCTTGTTGCATCAGGCCCATTTCAACCAGCGCCCATTTCACCGGGATCGGGTTGGCTTCGCAGAACAGGTCCTTGTGCAGCGGCATGAGTTTTTCGTTGATTGCGCGGGCCTTCTCGGCATTGCCCTCAAGGGCGGCCTCGCACAGGTCGGCCATTTCGCGCGGGGCGACGTTGGCGGTGACGGAAATGTTGCCCTTGCCGCCCATCAGGATCAGCTCGACGGCGGTCGGATCGTCGCCGGACAGGACGATGAAGTCCTTGTCGACGCCGTCCAGGATCTGCTTGGCACGGACCAGGTCGCCGGTGGCTTCCTTGATGCCGATGATGTTCTTGACCTTCGACAGGCGGATCACGGTGTCGGCCTGCATGTCGCAGGAGGTGCGGCCGGGTACGTTGTACAGGATCTGCGGGATGTCGACAGCTTCGGCGATGTGCTTGAAGTGCTGGTACAGGCCTTCCTGGGTCGGCTTGTTGTAGTAAGGCACGACGAGCAGGCAGGCGTCGGCGCCGGCATTCTTGGCGTTCTGGGTCAGGTGCACGGCTTCGGCAGTGGAGTTGGCACCGGTACCGGCAATTACCGGGATCCGCTTCTTGCTGTGCTTGACCCGCTCGACCACGTGCTTGATGACCAAAATGTGCTCTTCGACATCCAGCGTGGCGGATTCACCGGTGGTACCGACAGCTACGATCGCGTGAGTGCCATTTTCCAGGTGGAAGTCTACAAGTTTGTCGAGGCTGCCCCAGTCCAGACGCCCTTGTGCATCCATGGGTGTGACCAACGCCACCATACTGCCCGCAATCATGTAATTGCTCCTGCCGGAAAAAGAGAGCGGTAATGGTACTGGCGCCATCGGCCTTGCACAAGCGAAGCAGGCGGGCGGAGCATTCCCCTTCGCGCCGCTTTTCGCTACCCTTGATCCTTTGATCGGTACAGCGCGGCCCGCCGGGCCGTCGACAGTGCTCCTCGCCTGCGTCCACAGCCGCCCAAACCGGCCGGGGCCCTGCTGGAAAAGGAGGCTTGCCCCCGTCCTGTACCGACCGCTCATCGCTTTAGGAATGCTGCATGTCCACCCCCACCGTTCGCGAACAATTCCTCGTCATCAGCGCCCTGGGCCCCAACCCCATGGAGCTGGCCAACGTCCTCAGCCGCGCGGCCTTCGACAATCGCTGCGCGGTGGTCACCTCGCGCCTGTCGCGCCACGGCGAAACCAGCGCCCTGGTGCTGCAGGTCGGCGGCAGCTGGGATGCCCTGGCCCGCCTCGAGGCCACCCTGCCAGGCCTGGGCAAGAAGCACGGCCTGACGCTGGACGTGGTCCGCAGCGCCGACCAAGAGGTGCGCCCGCAGGCCCTGCCTTACGTGGCCTACGTCAGCGCCGCCTATCGCCCGGACATCATCAACGAGCTGTGCCAGTTCTTCCTCGACCACCGCGTCGAGCTCGAAGCGATGACCTGCGACACCTACCTCGCCCCGCAGACCGGCAGCAGCATGCTCAACGCCCAGTTCACCGTGATCCTGCCAGCCGGCACCCAGATCAGCTGGCTGCGCGACCAGTTTCTCGACTTCGCCGACGCGCTGAACCTGGACGCGCTGATCGAACCGTGGCGCCCACAGAACCCTGTCTAAGGAAGCTCCCATGGCCGTAGCAATCGACCAACCCGTCGCCGATTTCCAGGTGCAGGCCACCAGCGGCCAGAGCGTCAGCCTGGCTGAACTGAAAGGCCAGCAAGTGGTGCTGTACTTCTACCCCAAGGACAGCACCCCGGGCTGCACCACCGAAGGCCAGGGTTTCCGCGACCAGCACGCGGCGTTCCAGGCCGCCAACACCGTGGTGTTCGGCGTATCGCGCGACGGCATCAAGTCGCATGAGAACTTCAAGGCCAAGCAGGCCTTTCCCTTCGAGCTGATCAGCGACAAGGACGAGGCCCTGTGCCAGCTGTTCGACGTGATCAAGCTGAAGAAGCTGTATGGCAAGGAATACCTGGGCGTGGACCGCAGCACCTTCCTGATCGACAAGGACGGTGTGCTGCGCCAGGAATGGCGTGGGGTGAAGGTGCCCGGGCATGTGGATGCGGTACTGGCTGCGGCCGAGGCCTTGAACAAAGCTTAAGGACGCATGGGGCTGCTGCGCAGCCCTTCGCCGCGGTTCGTCGCCACGACAAGCCGGCTCCCACAGGTAAAGCGATCCATGTGGGAGGCTTGCAGGCGAAAGGGCCGCAAAGCGGCCCCAGCAATTACAGCATCGGCGCCACAGACGTTTCCTGCCGCGGCCAGGCATCCAGCACCGCCTTGAACAGCGTCGCCAGCGGGATCGCGAAGAAGATCCCCCAGAACCCCCACAGCCCGCCGAACAGCAGCACCGCGCAGATGATCGCCACCGGGTGCAGGCTCACCGCCTCGGAGAACAGCAACGGCACCAGCACGTTGCCATCGAGCGCCTGGATGATCGCGTACACCGCCATCAGGTAGATGAACTGGTCGCCCCAGCCCCACTGGAACAGCGCGATCAGGGTCACCGGCACCGTCACCACCACCGCGCCGACATACGGTACCACCACCGACAACCCCACCAGCAGCGCCAGCAAGGCGGCATAGTTGAGGCCCAGGCTGATGAAGGCGATATAGGTGGCAATCCCGCAGATCAGGATCTCGATGCCCTTGCCACGGATATAGTTGGCGATCTGCCGGTTCATCTCGTCGCCCACCCGGTTGAGCAACGTGCGCTCACGCGGCAGGTAGCCACTGACCCAGCGCCCGATCAGCTCGCGATCCTTGAGGAAGAAGAACACCAGGATCGGCACCAGCACCAGGTAGATCATGGCATTGACCAGCAGCGGCAGGCTCGACAAGGAGAAGGTCAATGCCCATTGGCCGAACTTGCCGATTTCGCCGCGCACCGACTCGATGGCGCGCAGCACTTGCTCATCCGACACCAGGTGCGGGTAGCGCTCGGGCAACAGCAGCAACAGCGACTGCCACTTGCCGAGCATGCCGGGCAGCTCGTTGAACAAGGTGATCAGCTGATGCCAGAGCAGCGGCACCAGCACCAGCATGAACACCGCCAGCGCGCCCATGAACAGCGCGAACACCAGCCAGACGGCCAGCCGTGTGGGTACCCTCAGGCGCTCCAGGGCATTGACCAGCCCCTGCATGAGAAACGCCAGGACCATGCCCGCCAGCACCGGCGCGAGCATGCCGCCCAAGGTCAGCACCACGGTGAAGGCCAGGAACAGCAGGACCGCCAGCACCACTGCCTCCTCGTCGGAGAAGTAGCGCTGCATCCAGTCGCGAAGCACTTTGAACATTGACGATCCTAGGTTCTGTACGAAAAGCCTTGAGACGCAGGTCAGGCAAGGCGAAAACAGCCGAGGAAGCGGAGTGTACTAGAGTACATGAGCATTCCGAGGCTGTTTTCAACGCAGCATGAACAAGTATCAAGGCTTTTCGTATAGAGCCTAATGAAGGGAATCAGGCCTTGCGCAGCCAGTAGGTGTAGACCCCGGCCTCGGCCGTTTCATGCAGCAGCGTATGACCGGCCAATTGGGCGAACGTGCGGAAGTCGCGTTGCGAGCCGGCATCGGTGGCGAGCACCTTGAGCACCGCGCCGCTGGCCAGGCGATTGAGCTCCATCTTCGCCTTGAGCAGCGGCAATGGACAGTTGAGACCGCTGGCATCGAGCTCGGCGTCACAAGTCGGGGTGTCACTCATCGGGCAGCGCTCCAGGACCGCATGGGGAAGGCCGCTAGGATACCGCCACTGGTCGGCATCGCGCGACCCGGCTACAGTAAGGCTTTTGACCGACGCGAGCTTCTGCATGAATCTACTGCGCCCCACCCTGTTGACGCTGGCCTGCCTGCTGGCCCTGCCCGGCCACGCCGACGACCTGCCGTCACTGGGCGACGCCAGCTCCGCGATCGTCTCGCCACAACAGGAACACCAGCTCGGCCGCGCCTGGCTGAGCCTGTTGCGCGGCCAGGTGAACCAGCTCAACGACCCACAGCTCAAGGACTTCGTCGAGACCAGCGTGTACAAGCTGGCCGAGACCAGCCAGCTGCAGGACCGGCGCCTGGAGTTCATCCTTATCGACAGCAAGGAACTCAACGCCTTTGCCGCACCCGGTGGCATCGTCGGGGTCAACGGTGGCCTGTTCCTCAATGCCCAGACCGAAGGCGAGTACGCCTCGGTGTTGGCCCACGAACTGGCGCACTTGTCGCAACGCCACTTCGCCCGCGGCGTCGAGGCCCAGCAACGCATGCAACTGCCGATGATGGCGGCCTTGCTGGCCGGTATCGTGCTGGCGGCGGGCGGCGGCGGCGATGCCGGCATTGGCGTGATCGCCGGCACACAGGCCGCGGCAATCCAGGAGCAGCGGCGCTTTTCCCGGCAGAACGAACAGGAAGCCGACCGTTTCGGCATCCTCAACCTGGAAAAGGCCGGCTACGATCCGCGCAACATGCCCAGCATGTTCGAGCGCCTGGCCCGCCAGTACCGCTACGATGCCAAGCCGCCGGAATTCCTGCTGACCCACCCGGTTACCGAATCGCGTATCGCCGACACCCGCAACCGCGCCGAACAGGCGCCCAAGGGCGGCGTGGAAGATAGCCTGCGCTACCAGTTGATCCGCGCCCGCGTGCAGCTCACCTACGAAGGCACGCCGGGCATGGCCGCCAAGCGTTTCCGCGCCCAGCTCGACGAAACCCCGAACATGGATGCCGCCCGCTACGGCCTGGCCCTGGCGCAGATCAAGGGCGGCCAGCTCAACGAAGCGCGGGAGAACCTCAAGCCGCTGCTGGCCAAGGCGCCCAACGACATCACCTACAACCTGGCGCAGATCGACCTGGACATCACCAACAACCGCCTGGCCGACGCCCAGCAGCGCGCCCAGCGCATGCAGGCGCTGTACCCGGGCAACTACCCGTTGAAACAGGTGCGCGCCGACCTGCTGGTCAAGCAGAACAAGCCGGCCGAAGCGGAAAAGGTGCTGGATGACCTGGTCAAGAACCGTCCGGACGATCCGGACGTGTGGTACGACGTGGCCGAAGTGCGCGGGCTGTCGGGCAACACTATCGGCCTGCACCGCGCGCGCGCCGAATACTTCACCCTGGTCGGCGACTTCGACCAGGCGATCCAGCAGCTTGACTACGCCAAGCGCCGCTCGGGCAGCAACTTCCCGCTGGCTTCACAGATCGACCAGCGCCAGCGCGAGATCATGGAGCAGCAGCGCATGGTCAAGGAGATGATGGGGCGCTGATACACAGCCAGAAACCATCGCGGCGACCCGACTTGCCCCGCGATAGTTTGTGCAACCGGTCAGGCGTTACCGGACAACTTCAACCGCGCCGCCTGGGTGAAGTCGAGCATGCGGTTCAACGGCTTGATCGCCTTGGGGATCAGCGCCGGCTCGACGAAGATCTCGTTGCTGCCATTGCGCAGACAGTCCAGCACCCGCTCCAGGGTGTTCATGGCCATCCACGGGCAGTGCGCGCAGCTGCGGCAGGCCGCGCCGTTGCCAGCAGTCGGCGCCTCGACGAACTCCTTGTCCGGGCACAGCTGCTGCATCTTGTAGAAGATGCCGCGGTCGGTGGCGACGATGAAAGTCTTGTTCGGCAAGGTCTGCGCCGCCTTGATCAGCTGGCTGGTGGAACCCACCGCGTCTGCCAGCTCGATCACCGCTTCCGGCGACTCGGGGTGCACCAGGATCGCGGCGTCCGGGTACAGCGCCTTCATGTCGGCCAACTGGCGCGACTTGAACTCTTCATGAACGATGCAGGCGCCATCCCACAGCAGCATGTCGGCACCAGTCTGCTTCTGGATGTAACGACCCAGGTGCTGGTCCGGGCCCCAGATGATGGTCTCGCCGTTGTCCATCAGGCTTTCGACGATTTCCAGCGCGCAGCTGGAGGTCACCACCCAGTCGGCGCGGGCTTTCACTGCTGCGGAAGTATTGGCGTAGACCACCACGGTGCGCTCGGGATGCTGGTCGCAGAAATCCGAGAATTCCTTGACCGGGCACCCCAGGTCGAGGGAACAGGTCGCTTCCAGGGTCGGCATCAGCACGCGTTTTTCCGGGGTGAGGATCTTCGCCGTCTCGCCCATGAAGCGCACCCCTGCCACCACCACGGTCTCGGCGGGGTGATTCTTGCCGAAGCGCGCCATTTCCAGCGAGTCGGACACGCAGCCGCCGGTTTCCTCGGCCAGGGCCTGGATCACCGGATCGCAATAGTAGTGGGCCACCAGCACGGCGTTCTGCTTCTTCAGCTCGGCGGCGATGGCCGCACGGTATTCGGCCTCCTGCGCGGGCGTCAGCGGGTTGGGCTGCTTGGCATCGAGGTGCGCCTGGACCAACAGGCGTTCGGAAATCTGGGTCATGATCGCTGGACCTGCAGGGCGCTTGAGCGCGTCAGTCGAGTGTATCACCCGGCCCTGGCAGATCGGCTAGCGGTGCCGGACGGCCAGCGTCTCGGCCCCTCTGCGGGCGCGGATTATTATCGGACGCGAAGGCTACAGGCAATCGGAAGGATGCAAAAGGGGTTTTTGCAGCCCTCCGTCGCGGAGCAAGTCGGGTCGCCGCATCGCCGCTCCCACGATGATGGGAGCGGGTCTGCCCGAGGGCTCAGCCCTGCGGCTGCAGCGCCGCCAGGTGGCCGCTGATCAGCATGGCGAACTCTTCGACGGTCATCTTCTTGCCGTTGAAGTCGACCATGCCATCGGCGTACTGCAGGCTCGATACCACATCGGTGCCCTCTACCGTGGCCATGCCGCTCTGCAGCGCCATCATGCCGAGCATCTCGCCAGCCTGGCTGGACTGCTGGGCAATGGCCTGGGCGTCGGTCTCGCCGTCGAGCAGCGCCTGCAACGTGGCCAGGTCACCGACCATCGGCTTGGAGACACTGAGCTTGGCCTTCAGCTGGGTCAGCAGCTGCTTGCCCAGTTGGTCAGGCGGCAGGTCGAACGAACTCGGGCTGGCGAAGTCCATCGCCAGGTTGAAGTGGCTCTCGCCATTGGCGGTCTTGAACGCCAGCTTCTCCACCGCGACCTGCGGCTTGGCCACCAGCAGCTTCTGCAACTCGCCCTGGACCTTGGCCTGCTCCTCGGGGGTCATGTCCAACGTCGGCGCCTCGCCCTCGGCGGCTGCCTGCTGCATCTGCGGCAGCTGGGTCTGGTACCACTCCATCAGCGCCTGCATGGCCGCGATGTCGATGGACTTCATGGTCAGGACCATTTCCGCGCTGCCGACCTTGCGCCCGCCGTAGCTGATGTCGGCGACCTTGTATTCCAGGCGCCCGGCCAGCTTGTCCTTGGCCTCGCCCTCGGCGTTGTACAAGTTGTTCTGCTGCAGGCCCTTGAGCACCAGCACTTCCTGCTTCGGCCCGAAGGTCACCTGGGTGTCGGCCAGGGCCAGGTCGAAGTTGCCGACATAGACCATGTCGTGAGCGGTTTCGTGGAGCTTGCCGCCGGCCTTGAAGCCGTTGAGCAGGATCTTCACCGGCGCCTGTTGCTCATCGACGAAGTTCAACTCCAGGTGCTCGGCATTGCCGTGGATCTCCACCGCCTTGCCGTCGCGGTCACCGCGCAGTTGCAGCTGCAGGCCGGAGAAGTCCAGGGCGTTGCCGCCGTCCTCCTTGAGCGTCACCGGCGCCAGGCGGATATCGCTGTCGACGCTGCCGTTGTAGCCGAGGCTGACCTGGGCGGTGACCGGTGCCTTGTCGCCGGCGGCGGTGAACCAACCTGCGGTGAAGTCATCCTTGTCCAAAGCACTGTTGCTGGTGGCCATGACCGGCATCAGCTTGAACGCCTTGACCCGCGACCAGGGGAACGGGCCGTGCTCGATCTGGTCGGTCACGCCGACCTGGAAGTTCAGCGCCTCGGCCTCGCCGAGCTGCACGTTCTCGGCCTTCAGGCGGTAGTGCGCGGTGCTGGTGAAGAAGTGCTGGTCCAAAGAGACCAGCTCGATGGTCATGCTGCCGCCGTTACCGACCAGGGCTTTCTTCAGCTCTTCGTTGCCGCGGGCAACGGAGCGTTCCAGCTCCGCGGGCAGTTGCTTGCCGGTGTACCAGGCGCCAGCGGTGGTTGCGACGGCGATGGCGACCGCCAGGCCGGAAAGGATGCCTACTGATTTCTTCATGAATAGAACCGATTGCTGTCCATAGGGAGGGCGATTGGGCGGACCACGGAAACGAGGGCACGCGGGGTGGCAAGAATACCATCGGCACCCGGCCGGCGCGGTAATGCTTGCGGTATTTCGTTTATCGACACCCCAAGGGCAGCCTGCCTTGGCCAACAGCAATGTCAATTTTTACGAACATCAAAATCGACTTACGATCCGCTCAATCGGCCAATAACAGTGCATAACGGCCAAAAAAACCGATTCACCTTCCATCCAACTGACTACCTGTCATGTTTAACTTGACACTCAAACGACCATCGTTGTTTATTTCGCGCACCCTGCAGCTCCAACATAAAAGGTGAACAACATGGAGCCCATCCGCTCGACCTTGTCGTGCCCGTCACTCGCCGTGCCCGTTGTTTCGACACAGGAGCAGCGCCCGCATGCAGCCTGACCACAGCGCTTCCGGCGATGCCCAGTTCCGCAAGTCCCTGCGCCTCTGGCACGTGGTGATCATCGGCCTGGCCTACCTCACCCCAATGACCGTGTTCGATACCTTCGGCATCGTCTCCGGCATCACCGCAGGGCATGTGCCCAGCGCCTACATCCTGGCCCTGGTCGGCATCCTGTTCACTGCCGTGAGCTACGGCACGCTGGTGCGGCGCTTCCCGCAGTCGGGCTCGGCGTACACCTACACCCAACGCGCCATCAACCCGCACGTGGGTTTCCTGGTCGGCTGGTCGTCGCTGCTGGACTACCTGCTGCTGCCCATGGTCAACGCGCTGCTGGCCAAGCTCTACCTGTCGGCAATGTTCCCCGAAGTGCCGGCCTGGGTATGGGTGGCCAGCTTCGTCACCCTGATCAGCCTGATCAACATGCGCAGCATCAACCTGGTGGCGCATTTCAACCTGCTGTTCGTCGCCGTGCAGGTGGCGATCATCTCGGTGTTCATCTACCTGTGCTGGCGCGGCCTGGGCCACGGCGAGGGATTGGGCACCGCCTGGAGCCTGCTGCCGTTCGCCGATGACCAGACCCAGTTCGCCGCCCTGGCCGCTGGCGCGACCATCCTGTGCTTCTCGTTCCTGGGCTTCGATGCAGTGACCTGCCTGTCGGAGGAAACCCGCGACCCGGGCAAGACCATCCCCCGGGCGATCTTCCTCACGGCGCTGATCGGCGGCGTGGTGTTCATCGGCGTGTCCTACTTCATCCAGGCCTACTTCCCGACCATGCAGCGCTTCCACGACCAGGAAGCGGCCCTGCCGGAAATCGCCCTGTACGTCGGCGGCAAGCTGTTCCAGTCGGTGTTCATCGCCTGCACGGTGATCAACACCATCGCCTCGGGCCTGGCCTCGCAGACCAGCGTGTCGCGCCTGCTGTACGTGATGGGCCGCGACAACGTGATCCCGGCCGGGGTGTTCGCCCGCCTGCACCCGCGCTACAAGACCCCGGTGCTGAACATCGCCGTGGTCGGCCTGATTTCGCTGTCGGCGATCTTCTTCGACCTGGTCACCGCCACCTCGGTGATCAACTTCGGCGCGCTGGTGGCGTTCAGCTTCGTCAACCTCTCGGCGATCAACCACTGCTATATCCGTGAGAGACAGAACAAGGGCCTGACGAACAACCTCAAGTATCTGGTGGCGCCGACGATAGGCTTCTGCATCATCGTCTCGCTGTGGCTGGACCTGAACGAACACTCCTTGCTGTTCGGCGGAATCTGGGCCCTGCTTGGCGTGCTCTACCTGGCCTGGCTGACCAAGGCCTTCAGGGTTGCGCCACCGAACTGCATCGCCGAATGACCCCACCGACGCCCGCCTGACCGCGGGCGTTGTGTTTGCCCGAGAAGGAAAAGCCCATGTCGCAGCGCCGTCTCTCCATCCAGTGGAAGATCACCCTGCTCGCCGGCCTGTGCCTGCTGGCCATCGTCGCCCTGCTGGTGGCCACCTCGCTCACCCAGGCGCGGCGCAGTGCCGAGCAGGTATTCCAGGCCAACACCGAACTGCTCGACCACAGTGCCCGCCTGCGCCTGCAGGCCCACGGCGAAACCCAGGCCTTGCGCATCCAGCGCTACTTCATGGACGCCTACCAGTACGGCAACGGTTTCGCCCGCCTGGTGCAGGCGCTCAAGGCCCGTGGCAGCGCCGACCTGCGCGGTGAGCTCAGCCGAGAAGCCCGCGCCGCACTGGCCGGCAATACCGACCTGATCGGCCTGTACCTGGTGTTCCAACCCAACGCCCTGGACCAGCAGGACGCGCGCTTCGTCGGCCAGGCCGACAACGGCAGCAACGACAGCGGGCGTTTTTCGCTGTACTGGTCGCAGCCCGGCACTGGCAACCTCGAAGCGGAGGCCATGCCCGAGTCGATGCTCGCCGATACCAGCATCGGCGCCAACGGTTCGCCCTACAACCGCTGGCTGACCTGCCCGCTGGAAACCGCCAAGGCGTGCGTGCTAGACCCGTATTTCGACGAGGTCAACGGTCATCAGGTACTGATGACCAGCATTGCCCTGCCGCTGCAGGAAAACGGCAAGGTGGTGGGCGTGGTCGGCCTGGACATCGGCCTGGACAACCTGCAGCAATTGAGCCTGGCCGGCCGCCAGGAGCTGTTCGACGGCCAGGGCCAGGTCAGCATCGTCAGCCCTGCGGGCCTGCTCGCCGGCCACAGTCAGGATGCCGGCCAGTTGAGCAAGACCGTGCAGCAGGCCTTCGGTGCCAGCGCGGCGGCCCTGGCCGCACCACTGCGCGCCGGCCAGGCCGTCGAGCGCCTGGACCAAGGCACCATGCGTATTTCCCGACCCTTTGCGCCAATTCCCGGGGCGGCACCGTGGCAGGTGCTGCTCGAACTGCCCGAGCAGGTACTGCAAGCCCCCGCCGTCACCCTCAACCAGCGCCTGGACAGCCAGAACCAGCAGGCCAACCTCGTCAGCCTGCTGGTCGGCCTGGGCGCCGCCGTGCTGGGGCTGCTGCTGGTGTGGCTGACCGCCCGCGGCGTGACCCGGCCAATCCTGGCCGTGGCCGCCCGCCTGGAGGACATCGCCAGCGGTGAAGGCGACCTGACGCGGCGCCTGGACTACGCCCGCGACGACGAACTGGGCCAGCTCACCGGCTGGTTCAACCGCTTCCTCGACAAGCTGCAACCGGTGATCGCCCAGCTCAAGGGTTCGCTGCAGGAAGCCCGCGGCACTGCCGACCAGTCGGCGCTGATTGCCCGCCAGACCAGCGACGGCATGCAGCAACAGCACCGCGAAATCGAACAGGTGGCCACGGCGGCAAACGAAATGAGCGCCACTGCCCATGACGTTGCCCACAACGCCGCACAGGCCGCCCAGGCCGCACGCGGTGCCGACCAGGCAACCCGCGATGGCCTGGCGCGGGTGGGCGCCACCCGCGAAGCGATCGCCCAGCTTGCCGGCGGCATGGATGCGGCCATGGATGAAGCCCGCGCCCTGGAAAGCCGTGGCGAACAGATCGGCTCGGTACTTGAAGTGATCCGCGCCATCGCCGAGCAGACCAACCTGCTGGCCCTCAACGCCGCCATCGAGGCGGCCCGCGCCGGCGAAGCCGGGCGAGGCTTTGCGGTGGTCGCCGACGAAGTACGCAACCTGGCGCAGCGCACCCAGGTGTCGGTCGAGGAGATCCGCCAGGTAATCGAAGGTTTGCAGCAAGGCACCCAGGACGTGGTCGAGGCAATGCAGGCCGGCCAGCGCCAGGCCCAGGACAGTGCCGCGCAGATGGAACAGACCTTGCCAGCGCTGCAGCGTATCGGCGAGGCGGTGACGGTGATCACCGACATGAATCTGCAGATCGCCTCGGCCGCCGAGGAACAGAGCGCAGTGGCCGAAGAGGTGAACCGCAACGTGGCGGGCATCCGCGACGTGACCGAGTCGCTTTCGGGGCAGGCCGACGAATCGGCGCAGATCAGCCAGGCGTTGAACCGGCTGGCCAACCAGCAGCAGGCACTGATGGCGCAGTTCCGGGTTTGAATCCGCCCCCCCGGATGAAACAGCAACAGCGGACTGCCAGCAGCCGCACGGTCCGCCGTGACAGAGGCTGACAGCTCACGACAACGCTGCCCCTCCATCAATCCCTCCGCTTGAAGGGATATGACCCTCCGAAACCGATATCTGGCCACGCCAGGTATCGGTTTTTTGTTGCATCAATGATGAATAAATTTCCGCCATATTGTTTCGTACATTTCATGACAGTTACAAAACGACCATTTCACACTTCACAATGACGTTGACGCATATCAGTAAATATGGGTAATCCAGATGAATGCGTGCAAATTTCAACTTTGCCACCCGATCAAAACGACGAAACCAAGCATTCCAAAATGGAATGATATGGCAACTAATTGTCGTTTGTTGCGAACACCTTTCAACGCCAATACTGATTTCAATCAATGCAATCGCCACCGCCGCAGCACTGGAGAAGCTGCTGGCCGACCGGCGCCCCATCCGCGCCCGTCACCTGCAACTGGAAGTGGTCAGTTCACAACAAAAACAACAACTCACCCGAATGCAGATCCAATAGGTTGCCTATGACCCATTCGAACAACAACGGAAGTTTGACTGCCGCAGCCCCACCTTCCGGACACCTCAAGCGCACCCTCACCAGCCGTCACCTGAACATGATCGCCATCGGCGGCTCCATCGGCACCGGCCTGTTCGTCTCCTCCGGCGCCACCATTGCCCAGTCTGGCCCCGGCGGCGCACTGCTGGCCTTCGCGGTGATTGGCCTGATGGTCTACTTCCTGATGACCAGCCTCGGCGAAATGGCCGCGTGCATGCCGGTCAGCGGCTCGTTCTCCACCTATGCCTCGCGCTACGTCGAAGAAAGCTTCGGCTTCGCCCTGGGCTGGAACTACTGGTACTCCTGGGCAGTGACCATCGCCGTGGACCTGGTGGCCGTACAGATCATCATGCTCTACTGGTTCCCGGACACCCCCGGGGTGATCTGGAGCGCGGCCTTCCTGGTACTGCTGTTCGCCCTCAATGTCGCCTCGGTGCGCTTCTTCGGCGAGGCGGAGTTCTGGTTCGCCCTGATCAAGGTCATCACCATCATCATCTTCATCGCCGTGGGTGTGCTGATGCTGCTGGGCATCCTCGAAGGCGGCCAGGAAGGTGGCGCCCACCTCTGGCAGATCGGCGACGCGCCCATTGCCGGCGGCCTGCCGGCGCTGATCGGCGTGGCGATGATCGTCGGTTTCTCGTTCCAGGGCACCGAGTTCGTGGGCATCGCCGCTGGCGAAACGGCAAACCCGGGACGCAACATTCCCAAGGCCGTGCGCCAGATCTTCTGGCGCATCCTGCTGTTCTACGTACTCACCATTGTCGTGATCGGCCTGCTGATCCCCTACACCGACCCGCGCCTGCTCAAGGACGGCCTGTCGGACGTCACCATCAGTCCGTTCACCCTGATCTTCACCAAGGCTGACATGCTCGCCGCCGCCGCCGTGATGAACGCGGTGATCCTGACCTCGGTGCTGTCCGCCGGCAACTCGGGCATGTATGCCTCGTCGCGCATGCTCTACAGCCTGGCGCTGGAGCGCAAGGCGCCGGCCATCTTCGCCCGGGTGACCCGCAGTGGCACGCCGGTCTGGGCGCTGCTGGCCACCGCCGCGGTCGCGGGCCTGTGCCTGCTGAGCTTCCTGTTCAGCCCCGGCAAGCTCTACCTGTGGCTGCTGAACACCTCCGGCATGCTCGGTTTCATCGCCTGGCTGGGCATCGCCATCAGCCATTACCGCTTCCGCCGCGGCTACCTGCTCAATGGCAATGACCTGGCGAAACTGCCGTATGTGTCGAAATACTTCCCGTTCGGCCCGCTGTTCGCCTTCGGCCTGTGCATGGTGGTCATGCTCGGGCAGAACTACCAGGCGTTCATCGGCGGGCAGATCGACTGGGTCGGTGCCTTCGCCACCTACGTCGGCCTGGTGCTGTTCGTGGTGGTCTGGTTCGGCCACAAGCTGGTCACAGGCTCCAAGGTGGTGCGCTACAGGGAAATGGACTTCTCCAGTATCGAGATTCGCAAAGCCGAACGCAGCAAGGCAGAGCCCACAGGCGATGCGCTCGCGGCCAGCCAGCAACCCGCCTGAACTCTCCATTGGCGGACCCGCCCCGGTCCGCCCACCACTGCTCCGGGCCCCTGATGAACAGCACCTTCGACTCCTACTACGAAGCCACCGCCAGCAGAACCTTCTACCCTGCCCAGAGCGGGCGCACCGATACCCGCGTCTGCATCCTCGGTGGTGGCCTGGCCGGCCTGTCGACTGCGATAGGGCTTGCCGAGCGCGGGGTGAGCGATGTGACACTCCTCGAGTCGCAACGCGTCGGCCATGGCGCCTCGGGACGCAACGGCGGCTTCGTCTTCGGCGGCTACAGCCTCGGCAACGCCGATCTGCTGGCGGCGTTGGGCGCCAACGAGGCACGCAAGCTGTATCGATTGACACTCGACGCCGTCGAGCTGATCCGCGAACGCGCCCGCAAATACACCATCGATTGCGACCTGGTCGACCAGGGTGTGATCCTCGCCAACTGGTTCAACGACCCGTCGCGCCTTGAGAAACCGCGCCAGCTGATGAAGCAGGCTTATGGCGTCGACTGGGAATACATCGCGCCCGGCGAGCTGAAGGAACAGCTCAGGACCGAGCGCTATTACGGCGGGTTGCTGGAGCGCAACGCATTCCACTTCCACCCGCTCAAGTATGTCTGCGGCATCGCCCAGGCAGCCGCACAGGCCGGGGTGACGATCTACGAACAATCGCCGGTGACCAGTATCGAGAAGAAGGCTGGTGGCTACATCGTGCGCACCGGCCAGGGCGAAGTCCATGCCGAGCAGGTGGTGTTCAGCGCAGGGGGCTATGCCCGCGGCGTCTACGCCCCGATCGAACGCGCCGTGCTGCCGATCGCCACCTACGTGGTGACCACTGCGCCACTGGGCGCACGCCTGCAGGACGCCATCGACTGCCAGTCGGCCATCTACGATACACGCTTCGCCTTCGATTATTACCGCCCGCTGAAAGACAGCCGGATCCTTTGGGGCGGACGCATCTCCATTCTCGACCGCGGGCCACAGGCCATCGCCAGGCTGCTCAAGGCCGACCTGGCGAGCGTCTATCCGCAACTCGAGGACGTGGAGCTGGAGTACTCCTGGGGCGGCCTGATGAGCTACGGACGCCACCAGATGGCGCAGATCGGCCAGGACGACAACGGCATCTGGCACGCGGTCGGCTTCGGCGGCCACGGCATGGCCCCGACCACGGTCGCTGGCGAAGTCCTGGCGGACGCCATCGCCCACCGCCTGCCGGTCCCGAGCGGTTTCAGTCAATTCGGCCTCGACCGCACCTTCGGCCTGGCCGGCCTGGTGGCCGCGCAGGCCACCTACACCGCCTACCAGGCACGTGATGCGTTCGATGCACGGCGCCTGAACCGTTGACAGTGGGTCAGGCCACTTTTTCGACAGGCATGAAAAAGCCCGCCATGAAGGCGGGCTTTTTCGTACTGCATATGGTGGGTCGTGTAGGATTCGAACCTACGACCAATTGGTTAAAAGCCAACTGCTCTACCAACTGAGCTAACGACCCGTTGGATGGCGCGTATATTACTGATTTCTCAGAAGAATTCAACACCCCATCGCAATTTTTTTTAAAAGTACCGAGTGGGGTCCTCTACACCGGCCGCCTTGAAGCCGTCGGCGCGCAGGCGGCAGCTGTCGCATTTGCCGCAGGCACGCCCGTCGTCGTCGGCCTGGTAGCAAGAAACGGTCAGGCTGTAGTCCACGCCACGGGCGATGCCCGCCTGGACAATCTGCGCCTTGCTCAGGTTCTGCAGCGGCGCCTGGATGCGGAAGCCCTGCCCTTCCACGCCGGCCTTGGTAGCCAGGTTGGCCATACGCTCGAAGGCCTCGACGAATTCCGGGCGGCAGTCAGGGTAGCCGGAGTAATCCACGGCGTTGACACCAATGAAGATGTCACGGGCTTCGAGCACCTCCGCCCAGCCCAGGGCCAGGGACAGGAACACGGTGTTGCGAGCCGGCACGTAGGTGACCGGAATCCCCTCGCTCGGCGCCTCGGGCACATCGATGCTGCTGTCGGTCAGGGCCGAGCCACCGATGCCATCGAGATTCAGGCCGATCACCTTGTGCTCGACCACGCCCAGGTCACGGGCTACCCGCGCCGCGGCGTTGAGCTCGGCGCGATGGCGCTGGCCGTAGTCGAAGCTCATGGTGTAGCACTGGTAGCCGTCGGCCTTGGCCATGGCTACCACGGTGGCCGAATCCAGGCCACCGGACAGCAGGATTACCGCGCGTTTGTCAGTCATGTCTTTCTCCTCAACGTCCGGGTTCGTCGTTCCACAGCAGCTTGTGCAGCTGCAGCTGGAAGCGTACGGGCAGGTTGTCGGCGACGATCCAGTCGGCCAGATCGGTGGCGCTCACCTGATGGTGGCTGGGCGAAAACAGCACTTCACCGGCGCGCCCGGCCAGGTTGTACTGGATCAGCTTGGAAACCGCCCAATCGTAGTCCTCGCGGGAACAGATGACGAACTTGACCTGGTCGTTGCCGGTCAGCAGCTCGATATTCTCGTAGCGATTGCGGTGAGACTCCTCGGAGCCTGGGGTCTTGAGGTCGACCACGCGGCTGACCCGGGTGTCGACGCCACTGATATCGAGAGCGCCACTGGTTTCCAGCGACACGTCGTAACCGGCGTCGCACAGGCGCTGCAACAAAGGCAGCGCGTTGGGCTGGGCCAGTGGCTCGCCACCGGTCACGCAGACGTAACGCGGCTTGAAGCCGGCCACCTGCTCAACAATGGAGTCAAGGGTGCGGACAGTGCCGCCACTGAAGGCATAGGCACTGTCGCAGTACTGGCAGCGCAGGGGGCAACCGGTCAGGCGCACGAAAACCGTGGGCAGCCCGGCCGTCCGCGTTTCACCCTGCAACGAGTAAAACACTTCGGTGATGCGTAATGTGTCTTGCATGATCGCCACGGGCGTGACAGCTAAACAGGCTGTCCGCCTCCGTCAGGCACTGTCGCGGACTCGACAAAGCGTTATCCGCGGCAGCGTGTTTACGAAAAAAGGGCCGTGATTCTAACGAAAAAACCCGCGACAAGCGCGGGTTTCTTCTTCAACGGGTCGTTCAGAGCTTTTGCAGGTCGCGTTGCGCCAGTTGCGCGGCGGAAGTACCGGGGTACTGGGTGATGACCTGCTGCAGGATACCCTTGACCTTGTCGGTGTGGCCCATGCGGCGCTCGACATCGGCCAGCTTGTACAGCGAATCCGGCACCTTGCTGTGTTTCGGGTACTTCTGACCGACCTCGGCGAACGCCTGGCTGGCACCTTGCAGGTCGCCCTTGGCCAGGTTGACCTCGCCGAGCCAGTACTGGGCATTGCCGGCGTACTGGCTGTTGGGGTACTTGCGCAGGAAGGCGTTGAAGGCCTGGCTGGCCTTGTCGAAGTCCTTCTGCTTGATCAGGTCGAAAGCGGCGTCGTAATACAGCTTCTCTTTCGCCGGATCGCCCGGCTCGCTGCTCGCGGCCGGTGGCTGCGCGGCATTGGCGCCGGCGGCCACACCCGTGGCTGCGCTGTTCGCGCCACCGGTGGAAGAATTGTCTGGAGTCGCGGCAGGCGCGGCACCGCTGCTGATGCGGCGGTCGAGATCCTGGTAGCGCTCGAGGTTTTCCTGCTTCATGCGCGACACATCGTTCTGCAGCTCTTCGATGATGCCTTGCTGGCGGGAAATCTGGTCCTGCATCTGCTGCAGCTGCATGAACAGCTGGCCATTTGCAGAAGCAGGGGCCGAAGCCCCTGCTCCGGCATAGGCGCCGCTCGTGCCATAACCCGCAGGTGGATAGCCACCCGCGTTGTCATCTACTACGGGAACCGCAGCCCACGCCGAAAGGGGCAGGCTGAGTGCGAGGACGGTTACAGCACGACGGCACATACGCATAGGAACTTACTTACGCAGTTCTACGCGACGGTTCTGGGCCCAGGACTGCTCGTCGTTGCCGGTGGCAACTGGACGCTCTTCGCCGTAGGAAACCAGTTCCAGCTGAGCAGGGGAAACGCCCTGCAGAACCAGGTAGCGCTGAACGGCCTTGGCACGACGCTCACCCAGAGCCATGTTGTACTCGCGGGTGCCGCGCTCGTCGGTGTTGCCTTCCAGGACAACGCGGTTGCCGTTGGACTTCAGGTCCTTGGCGTGAACGTCCAGAGCGCGCATGGCTTCTGGCTTCAGGTCCGAGCTGTCGTATTCGAAGTAGAAGGTGGTGATTGCGCGCAGGGCGGCTTCTTCGCTCAGGGAGCCGTCGACAGCGCCAGTGTTGGCACCGTAGCCAGCGTTCGGATCAACAGCGCCTTCACCAGCGTTGTCGCCGCCTTTCGAGGAGCAACCTACAGCTACAGCCATGGCCAGAGCCAGCGCAGCGAATTTACCAAACTTCAGCATTTCCATCGTGAAACTCCTAATGAAACCCCAGTGTGTTAAGCAAAACGTGTTACGCCGCAATCAGTTCAGGTAAGGGGACCAGGACGGTTCTCTGACTTCGCCTTGAGCGGTAGGAAGTGGGAGCCTCACGCGGCCGTTAAGCGACACGAGCATCAAGACTCCCCGGCCCTGCTGGCGGGTGGCGTAGATTAGCATGGTGCCGTTTGGCGCAACAGTGGGAGACTCATCAAGACTGGTCTCGGAGAGAATCTTTACACTTCCACGTTGCAGGTCCTGCGCGGCCACCTTGAAGTTGGTGAAACCTTGCTGGCGATGGATCATCACCAGGGTCTTTTCGTCCGCCGACAATTTCGGGTTGGCGTTGTAGTTACCCACGAACGTCACGCGCTCGGCACCACCGCCACCAACCGACTGTTTGTAGATCTGCGGCTTGCCGCCACGGTCGGAGGTGAAGTACAGGGTGTTGCCATCCTTGCCCCAGAACGGCTCGGTATTGATGCCTGGGCCTGCGGTGACACGGGTGATCTGGCGCGAAGCCACGTTCATCACATAGATGTCCGGGTTGCCGTCCTTCGACAGCACGAATGCCAGGCGCGAGCCGTCAGGCGACCAGGCAGGCGCACCGTTCAGGCCTTCGAAGTTGGTGATCTGCTCGCGGCGACCGGTGTCGATGTGCTGGATGAAGATGCGCGGGCGCTTCTGCTCGAACGAGACATAGGCGATACGCTTGCCATCGGGTGCGAAGCGCGGCGACAGGATCGGCTCACGCGACTGCAGCAGGGTTACTGCACGGGCACCGTCGTAGTCCGAACGCTGCAGGGTGTAACGGGTGTTGTTGGTGGAGAAACGCTCGGCGGTCACGTACAGCATGCGCGTGGAAAACGCACCCTTGATACCGGTGAGCTTTTCGAACGACTGGTCGGCAATGTAGTGCGACATGTCGCGCAGCTGGTCGACGCCGCCGGCCACGCTGCCGGTCAGCACCTGCTGCTCGGTGGCGACGTTGAACAGGGCGTACTGCACCTGCAGGCGACCACCGGCCGGCACGATGCTGCCGACCATGACGTACTGGGCGCCCAGCGCTTTCCAGTCGCGGAAGATCACTTCGCTGGCCTGGCTTGGCTGGCTGATCATGTTCTGCCGCGGGATCGGCGCGTAGTAGCCGGAGTTGCGCAGGTCGTTGCCGATGATATCGGCCATGTCTTCCGGCAGCACGCTGCCGCCCTGGACACCGAACGGCACTACCGCAATGGGAGTTGCCCGGTCGCTACCGCTGGTGACCAGGATGTTCTTTTCCTCTGCCATCGCCATGCCTGCCACGCAGCAGAGCAAGACCAGGAGTCCTCTCAGACGTTTAATCACAACGCTAGATCCTCAGGTGTAAATGTCATCTTGAATGAACGATACGGATTGAACTCGTTCGGCTTCAAGCCCTGCATTTCGGTCAACCGACCAATGTTCTTCACCGCGGCCACGGCCGAGCTGTCGAACGGACCGTCGCCACTGGACTTGGCCACACTCACATTGGTGAGGGTGCCGTCCGGCAGCATGTTGATCTGCAGAACTACCGTCATGCCCTTGCGCGCGGATGGCGGACGCGCCCAACCTTCGGCCGCGCGCATGCGGATCAGGTCGTCGAAGTCGCCGGCCACCTGGTCACCCTGCTCGTCGGCCAGCGCCTGCTGCCGTTCGGTGGTGTCGGACAACAGCTCGGCAAGTGCCTGGGCCTTCTTGTCTTCCGCCGCCTTGCGGGCCGCTTCCTGTGCCTTTTTCTTCTGGGCGTCTGCAGCGGCCTTTTTCTTGGCCTCTTCAGCTGCCTTCTTCTTCGCGTCCTCGGCTGCCGCTTTCTTCTTGGCGTCCTCGGCTGCTTTTTTCTTCGCGTCTTCGGCGGCTTTCTTCTTCGCCTCTTCCGCGGCCTGTTTCTTGGCTTCTTCCTCGGCCTTCTTCTTGGCTTCGTCCTCAGCCTTCTTCTTGGCGATATCGGCCTGTTGCTTCTCGGCGGCCTTTTTCGCTTCCTCGGCTTTCTTGGCCTCGGCGGCTTTCTTCTGCTCGGCGGCCTTGGCAGCGTCTTCGGCTTTCTTCGCCTCGGCGGCTTCGCGAGCCTCCTCGGCCTTTTGAGCGGCGTCAGCTTTCTTTTGTTCCGCGGCCTTCACGGCCTCCTGCTCGACCTTCTTCTGCTCCAGCTGTTCGACCTCGGTCTGGCGCGAAGCGGTCTTCTTGGCCTCCCCGGCAATCTTCTGATTGGTCTGGGTGGTCGCCTGGCTCTTGGACTTGAGCTGATACAGCGTGGCCTGGACGATAGGCTTGGAGGGCGGCAGCTCGGGCGTCATGGCGAAGCTGACGAACAGCATGCCGAACACCAGCACGTGCAGCGCAATGGCCCAGACACTGGGCCAGAAGTAGCTTTCCGAGGCGGATGGCTCTCGCTGTTGCATCAGGGCGCCTCGGTAATCAGGCCAACGTTACCGACACCGGCCTTCTGCAACCCGCCCATGGCGCCCATCACCGCACCGTAGTCGACAGCCTTGTCGCCACGGATGAAGACCTGGGTCTGCTTGCCCTGGTCACGACCGGCGGCGATGATCTTGGTCACCGCGCTGGTCATTTCCGGCAAGGTCATGGCCTTGTCCATCTGTTTGTCGGTGTCGACTTCGCTGCCGAGGTTCCAGTAGTAGGTCTTGTCGGCCTTGATCGAGATGGTCAGGACCTGGACGTTGTTGTCCTGCGGCAGGGCTTCGCTGGAAACCTTGGGCAGGTCCACCTTCACGCCCTGGTTGAGCATCGGGGCGGTCACCATGAAGATAACCAGTAGCACCAGCATCACGTCGATGTAGGGCACCACGTTCATCTCGGCGACCGGCTTGCGTTTGTGGCGAACTCGGGCCATGGGTTTCTACCTGATCACTCTTCGCTGGTGTGTACTTTGCGGTGCAGGATCGCCTGGAACTCGTCGGCGAACGTATAGTAGCGCCCGATCAGCACTTCACTGCGCGCGGCAAAACGGTTGTAGGCGATCACAGCCGGGATCGCGGCGAACAGGCCGATCGCAGTGGCGATCAGGGCTTCGGCAATGCCCGGGGCCACGGTGGCCAGGGTCGCCTGCTGGGCGCTGGCCAGGCCGCGGAAAGAGTTCATGATGCCCCATACGGTACCGAACAGACCGATGTACGGGCTGGTGGAACCGACGGTGGCCAGGAACGGCAGGCTCTGCTCGAGCTTTTCTTCCTCGCGGGAGATGGCCACGCGCATGGCACGCCCTACCCCTTCCATGACCGCGTCCGGGTCGACACCTGGTTGCTGGCGCAGGCGCGAGAATTCCTTGAAGCCGGCACGGAAGACCTGCTCGACACCCGAGTCCGGGTCTGGGTTGCTGCCCGCCTGGCGGTACAACTTGGACAGGTCGATGCCCGACCAGAAGCGCTCTTCGAAAGCGTCCAGCGCACGACGACCGGCGCGCAGCATGGTGCTGCGCTGGAAGATCATGATCCAAGAGGTCACCGAGGCTGCCACGAGGGTCAGCATTACCAGCTGAACCACGACACTGGCATTGGCGACCAGGCTCCACATGGAGGTATGGTCGACGACGTTTGCTTCCACGCTTATTCTCCTGCGTTCGATTGAGTACCCGTGCCGTCCGCCAGGAAGGCGTCGCGCAGTTCTGGGGGAATGGCCCGGGGTTTGAAAGTGTCGGCGCGCACGGCGGCCAACAGGAACTGCCCCTCGCAGAGCAGCACTTCATCCTTTGCTCGCCACACCTGCTGCACGAAGCGCAGGCTGGCACGATTCAATTCAAGTACTTGCGCGGTTACCCGCAACTCGTCGTCCAGACGGGCCGGCGCGTGGTAGCGCGCCTCGCTGGAATGGACCACGAACAACAAATTGTCCTGCGCCAGCTGGGCCTGGGAGAACCCCAGGTGACGCAGCCGCTCGGTGCGCGCGCGCTCCATGAATTTGAGGTAGTTGACGTAATACACCACGCCACCGGCGTCGGTATCCTCGTAATAGACGCGACAGCGGTGTGCGAACGGTTCCAGCCCATTTTGCGCGCGCATACTCTAGTGCTTACTCCTGTGCTTGCCAATCCGCTGCGGCAACTGTTTTTGCATCGATAATGTCGTATTGCCAGCGAGCCCAGGGCATGCCAGCGGTAGGACCACGAAAATGCCGATTCGATCTGTCATTCGTCGTCTTGCGCCGCATATTCCCCACCCTCGCAGAAACGCCCGGGAATGTTCAGGCCGAAATGCAGGTAGGCGTGCCGGGTGACCACGCGCCCACGGGGGGTACGCATGATATAGCCCTGCTGGATGAGATAGGGCTCGAGCACGTCCTCGATGGTGTGGCGCTCCTCGCCGATCGCCGCGGCAATATTGTCGAGCCCCACCGGGCCACCGTCGAACTTCTCGATCATGGTCAGCAGCAGACGCCGGTCGGAGTGATCGAAGCCACGCTCGTCGACATCCAGCAGGTTCAGCGCCATGTCCGCGACCGCCTTGGTGATCTCACCCTTGCCGCGCACTTCGGCAAAGTCGCGCACCCGCCGCAGCAGGCGATTGGCGATCCGTGGCGTGCCACGAGCCCGGCGGGCGATCTCGAATGCGCCCTTGTCGTCCATGGGCAAGCCAAGGATGCCGGCCGAACGGCTGACGATGGTCGCCAGGTCCCTGTCGCTGTAGAACTCCAGGCGCTGGACGATACCGAAGCGATCACGCAGCGGGTTGGTCAGCATGCCGGCACGCGTGGTGGCGCCGACCAGGGTGAACGGCGGCAGGTCGAGCTTGATCGAGCGCGCGGCCGGGCCCTCGCCGATCATGATGTCCAGCTGAAAATCTTCCATCGCCGGATAGAGCACTTCCTCGACCACCGGCGACAAGCGGTGGATCTCGTCGATGAACAGCACGTCGTGCGGCTCGAGATTGGTCAGCATCGCCGCCAGATCGCCGGGCCGCTCGAGAATCGGGCCGGAGGTGCTCTTCACCGACACGCCCATCTCGTGGGCGATGATGTTGGCCAACGTGGTCTTGCCCAAGCCCGGCGGACCAAAGATCAGGGTGTGGTCGAGTGACTCGCTGCGCCCGCGCGCGGCCTGGATGAACAGCGACATCTGCTCGCGCACCACCGGCTGGCCGATGTATTCCTCCAGACTCAGCGGGCGGATCGCACGATCCTGGACCTCTTCGCGGTCGCGTCCGGAGGCGGCGATCAGGCGGTCGGTCTCGATCACTTGGTAATCATCCCTTTGAGGCTGCGACGGATCAGTTCCTCACTGCTGAGGTTGGCCTTGCCCTCGATGGCGGCAATCGCCTTGCTGGCCTCTTGCGGCTTGTAGCCCAGCGACACCAGGGCGCTGACCGCGTCGGCCTCGGCATTGGAGGCACTGGCCACCGGCACCGGGCCATCGGACACCAGGGTGAACATGGCGGGCGAGGTTTCCCAGGCCTTGAAGCGATCCTTGAGCTCGACCAGCAGGCGCTCGGCGGTCTTCTTGCCAACACCGGGCACGCGCACCAACGCCGAGGCATCCTGGGCCTGGACGCAGCGCACCAGTTCGTCGGCCTCGAGCCCCGACATCAGCGCCAGCGCCAGTTTCGGGCCAACGCCATTGAGGCGGATCAGCTCGCGGAACAGCTCGCGTTCGCGCTTTTCGAAGAAGCCGTACAACAGATGGGCGTCTTCACGCACCACCAGATGGGTGTGCAGGGTGACGGTCTCGCCCAGCTTGGGCAGACGGTACAGCGTGGTCATCGGCACTTCGAGCTCATAGCCCAGGCCGTTGATGTCGACAATCAGGTGCGGCGGCTGTTTTTCCGCCAGGGTGCCACGCAAACGTCCAATCACGTTCCGATCCTTCCTCTGGGGTGCCGGTCGAAAACCGGTCCACCCTATCAGCAAATGCGCCGGGAAAGTGCTTCACCCGGACAAAATGTGTATCACCGCATGAAGCGGTTACAGACGCAAGCGTCCGCCACGACGCCGAGCCGTCGCCAACCCGTGGGGGATGAGGCTGGAGCGGGTATGGGCATGGCACAGGGCGATGGCCAGGGCGTCGGAGGCATCGATCTGCGGTTTCTGGGTCAGCTTGAGCAGGTGCATGACCATCATCATCACCTGCTCCTTGTTGGCGCCGCCGGTACCGGCCACGGCCTGCTTGACCTGGCTGGCGGTGTATTCGGCGATCTCCAGGCCGGCCTCGGCGGCGGCGACGATGGCCGCCCCCCGGGCCTGGCCAAGCTTGAGCGCCGAATCGGCGTTGCGCGCCATGAACACCCGCTCGATGCCCATGGTCACCGGCTCATGTTGGCGGATGATCTCGCTGACACCGCGAAAGACGATCTGCAGACGCTCGTGCAGCTCACCGCCGCCAGTGCGTATACAGCCCGACGCCACGTACTCGCAGCCACGGGCAGTCTGGCGGACCACGCCAAAACCGGTGATGCGCGAGCCGGGGTCGATACCAAGAATGAGAGTCATAGCGCCTACAAAGGTGTGCGAATTTGCCGGCCTTATCGCGGGACAAGCCCGCTCCCACAAAGGCTACACCGCAATCTGGCGCAGGCCTTGTGGGAGCGGGCTTGCCCCGCGCTACAGCCGATAGCCGAAACGATCAGCCCAGCGTTTCCATGATCTCATCGGAGATCTGTGCGTTGGAGTAGACGTTCTGCACGTCATCCAGGTCCTCGAGCATGTCGATCAGCTTGAGCACCTTCTCCGCACCGTCCTGGTCCAGCTCGGCGCTGGTGGTCGGCTGCATCACGATCTCGGCGTCAGACGCCTTGAAGCCGGCCTCTTCCAGGGCATTGCGCACGGCATAGAAGCTGTTGAACGAGGTAAACACGTCAAAGGAGCCGTCGTCGTTGACCACCACATCGTCGGCATCGGCCTCCATCGCGGCTTCCATCAGCGCATCCTCGTCCACGTTCAGCTCGGCGGCGAAGCTGATCTGCCCCTTGCGCTCGAACAGGTAGGCCACCGAACCGTCGGTACCGAGGTTGCCGCCGCACTTGGTGAAGGCATGCCGCACGGCCGCGGCAGTACGGTTACGGTTGTCGGTCATGGCTTCGACCATGATCGCCACGCCGCCCGGGCCGTAACCCTCGTAGCTGAGCTCTTCGACGTTGTCGCTTTCGTTGGTGCCGGCACCGCGGGCCACGGCGCGATCGATGATGTCGCGGCTCATGTTGGCACCCAGGGCCTTGTCCAGCGCCAGGCGCAGGCGCGGGTTGGACGCCGGATCACCACCACCTTGCTTGGCAGCGACGGTCAGTTCGCGGATCCACTTGGTGAAGATCTTGCCTCTCTTGGCATCCTGGCGTTCTTTGCGGTGCTTGATGTTCGCCCACTTGGAATGACCGGCCATAACGACTCCAAATCCTTGAAACAGAAACAGGTTCCGCCCCGAAGGGCGGAACGTGAAGAATCCTGCGCCTCAAGCGCGGGGGCACCCCGTTACCGGGGCGCCCCGATCGATCACTCGACCTTGGTCTGCTCGCGCAGACGGATGTGCAGCTCACGCAAGGCCTTGGCGTCGACCATGCCCGGGGCCTGGGTCATGACGCACGCGGCGCTCTGGGTTTTCGGGAAGGCGATCACTTCACGGATCGACTGCGCGCCGGTCATCAGCATGACCAGGCGGTCCAGGCCGAAGGCCAGGCCACCGTGAGGCGGTGCGCCGAACTTCAGGGCGTCGAGCAGGAAGCCGAACTTCTCTTCCTGCTCCGCCGCCTCGATACCCAGCAGGCGGAACACCGCCTGTTGCATTTCCTTGCGGTGGATACGGATCGAACCGCCACCCAGCTCGGTGCCGTTGAGCACCATGTCGTAGGCACGCGACAGCGCGGTGGCCGGATTGGCCTCCAGCTCCTCGGGGGTGCACTTCGGCGCGGTGAACGGGTGGTGCAGCGCGGTGAAGCTGCCGTCTTCGTTCTCTTCGAACATCGGGAAGTCGACGACCCACATCGGTGCCCACTGGCAGGTCAGCAGCTCGAAGTCATGACCCAGGCGGATACGCAGCGCGCCCAGGGCTTCGCTGACGATCTTGGCCTTGTCGGCGCCGAAGAACACGATGTCGCCATCGACCGCGCCAACGCGGTCGAGGATGGTGTTGAGGTTGGCCTCGGGGATGTTCTTGACGATCGGCGACTGCAGCCCCTCGACACCCTTGGCGCGCTCGTTGACCTTGATGTAGGCCAGGCCCTTGGCACCGTAGATGCCGACGAACTTGGTGTACTCGTCGATCTTGCTGCGCGGCATGCTGGCGCCGCCCGGCAGACGCAGGGCAGTGACGCGGCACTTCGGATCGTTGGCGGGGCCGGCGAAGACCTTGAAGTCGACATCCTTGAGCTGGTCGGCAACGTCGATCAGTTCCAGCGGGATACGCAGGTCCGGCTTGTCGGAGCCGTAGCGGCGCATGGCCTCTTCGTAGGTCATGTGCGGGAAGTCACCGAACTCCAGGTCCAGGACTTCCTTGAACAGCTTGCGGATCATGCTCTCGGTGAGGCCCATGATCTCGGACTCGTCGAGGAAGCTGGTCTCGATGTCGATCTGGGTGAATTCCGGCTGGCGGTCGGCACGCAGGTCTTCGTCGCGGAAGCACTTGGCGATCTGGTAGTAGCGGTCGAAGCCAGCGACCATCAGCAACTGCTTGAACAGCTGTGGCGACTGCGGCAAGGCAAAGAAGCTGCCAGCGTGGGTACGGCTCGGTACCAGGTAGTCACGGGCACCTTCCGGCGTGGCACGGGTGAGAATCGGCGTCTCGACGTCGAGGAAACCGTTCTCGTCGAGGAAGCGACGGATGCTGCTGGTGATGCGCGAACGCAGGCGCAGCTTGTCGGCCATCTCCGGGCGACGCAGATCGATGAAGCGGTAGCGCAGGCGGGTTTCCTCGCCCACGTCGGAGTATTCGTTCAGCGGGAACGGCGGCGTTTCGGCCTCGTTGAGCACGGTCAGCTGGTAACCGAGGATCTCGATGGCGCCGGAGGCCATGTTGGCGTTCACTGCGCCATCCGGACGCTTGCGTACCTTGCCGGTGATCTGCACGACGTATTCGCTGCGCACACGGTCGGCGGCGGCGAAGGTTTCGGCGCGATCCGGATCGAACACCACCTGGGCCATGCCTTCGCGGTCACGGATGTCGAGGAAAATCACCCCGCCGTGGTCGCGGCGACGATGGACCCAGCCGCAAAGGGTGACTTCCTGGCCGTCCAGGGACTCGTTCAGTTGGCCGCAATAATGGCTGCGCATCATGGTCGTGGTTTCGCTTCTCGTGATTCGTATGTTCGGTGGAGGTCTTGGCCGCCCAAGGGGCTAATACTGCAAGACCTGGTCGGTGCAATTCAACTCAGTCGGCCTTGTCGCCGCCTGCCAGATTCTTTTTCGCCCCGGTCTTGAAGTCGGTCTCGTACCAGCCGTTGCCGCTCAGGCGGAAGCCGGGGACCGACAGCTGCTTCTTCAATGCCGGCGCCTGGCATGCCGGGCAATCGGTCAGCGGCGCGGCACTGATCTTCTGCAACACCTCCATGCGGTGTTCGCAGGATGCACATTGATAGTCGTAAAGGGGCATGGCGTCTCTCGTCAACCACATCGCACGCTGCCCAAGGCAGCAAAAAGCGGGATTATATATGGTTAAGGAGTGCTGTGCAGCCCGGCGATCAGTGTACGTCCCGCGCTTCCTGCAACCAGGTGACGCAGATCACCCGGACCAGCCCGCTGAAATTCCTCACCCCGCCATGGCGCAGGTGCACCTCGCGGTCCACATAGGACAGCACCGCGCTCACCGAGCAGCGGTTGGCCTGGGCGATGCGCTCCAGGATGCGCCAATAAACTACCTCCAGACGCAGGCAGGTGGCGAAACCGTTGAGCCGTACCGAGCGTGATACAGGCCCCGCCTGCGCCATGTCGAAGTCCCGCCTGAAAGGATCGATCCGCGGGCTGCCCGCGCCCTGCCTGTGCCTCGCATTGCCGTCGATACCACACATCGGATTGTCCACCGCACCGCTCCATCATCTCGAAACCACACCCCGCCCGCCCTGCGAACGGATCCATGTGTTTCATGAAGCGCCACCCGGTCATGCCGATAGCAGCGGCAAAGCCTTCCCCGCAAACGTGCAGGCCCGACACCGGGGAAGGCATCGGGCCTGGCTTGGCTGGATCAAACGACGGTCAAGCGGCAATCAGTTCCCGTCGAGCAAGACGCGCAGCATCCATGCTGTTTTTTCGTGCACCTGCATGCGTTGGGTCAGCAAGTCGGCAGTCGGCTCGTCGCTGACCTTGTCCACCACCGGGAAGATGCTGCGAGCGGTGCGCACAACGGCTTCCTGCCCCTGAACCAGCTGGCGAATCATCTCTTCGGCAGGCGGCACGCCCTCCTCTTCCTTGATCGAGGAGTGGCGGGCATAAAAGGCATAGGAACCCGGCGCCGGGAAGCCCAGGGCACGGATGCGCTCGGCAATCGAGTCGACCGCCAGGGCCAGTTCGTTGTATTGCTCCTCGAACATCAGGTGCAGGGTGCGGAACGACGGACCGGTGACGTTCCAATGGAAGTTATGGGTTTTCAGATACAGCACATAGGTATCCGACAACAGGCGGGACAACCCATCGACGATGGACTTGCGATCTTCTTCACTGATACCGATATCGATTGCCATGAAGCTCCCCTTTCCATAAGGCTTGATCATCAAGCGGGCAGCAACCACTCTAACAAGAGTTGCCCGCCGGCGCATGCGGCACAAGGCTGCATGGACAGCCGTCGGCGCCAATCGGTTTGAGAAGCCCCCGTCTTTGCTGTTAAATAGGCAGTGTGCCACCCGTGCGGATTGTCAGTGCCGGGTGCATAGGCTGGCCCGTCACGTTTTCGCGCCTACAGTTCACGCGCACCGTGCGACCAGCTCATCCTGTGATCGGCCTTATCAACGTGAGCCAAACCCAATGTTCAAGATCGTCCATCTGGTGACGGGCGTGGCGGCTTTGCTGCTATCGCTCATACCCACCTTGAAAACTGACGCAACACCCTTCCTGCAGCAACCCGAGGCTGTCTACCTGGCGCTGCTCGGCCTGCTCAACCTGGTGATTGCCCCCGTACTGCCGCAGTACTACAAAGGCATGCGCCAACAGCTGCAACACGCCACCAGTATCCTGCTGGTCGTGGCCGTGGTCCTGCAGACCCTCACCCTGCTGGCCCGCCCGGAGCTTGGCAACCTGCCAGCACTGGCCTGCGCCTTCCTCGCCAGCGTGCTGCACCTGGTGGCAGGCTTCGTTCGCGGCACGCGAAAGGCCCGCGCCAGCCAGGGCAATCCCACGGAGGCCGGCCAGCGCGATACCGGTACCGTGAAGTGGTTCAACACCTCCAAGGGCTTCGGATTCATCTCCCGCGACTCCGGTGACGATATCTTCGTGCACTTTCGCGCCATCCGCGGCGAAGGCCACCGGGTGCTGGTCGAAGGCCAGCGCGTGGAGTTCTCGGTGATGCACCGCGACAAAGGCCTGCAGGCTGAAGACGTGGTCGCCGTCGCGCGCCGCTGACCCTTTGCCGCCGCCGTGCTCAATAGTGAGGCGGCGGCGCTTCCTCTTCCCCGCCGCCCTGCTGGCCGGCCACCTCTTCGTAGCGTTTGATCAGCTCCGCCATCTGCAATTGCAGGCGTTCGATCACTCGACTCTGCTCGACAATCACATCATTTAGCGCTTGCAAGCTGTCATCCTGAAACGCCTGGCGGGTCTCCAGCTCGATCATGCGCATTTCCAGTTCCTGCGACATCCTCAAGCCTCCTTGAAGCTCTCACCCAGCAGCGCACGCACTTGCTGGCGAATACCATCGAGCTGCTCCTGGGTGTAGCCGATGGCCGCCACCTTGCCCCAGACCGGGGCGGGCCAGGCGGCATCACCACGCTGACGCACGATCACATGCATGTGCAGCTGGCTGACCACATTGCCCAGGGCCGCGACGTTCATCTTGTCGGCGGCAAAGGCATCCTTCAACGCCTCGGCCAGGGCGCTCGTCTCGACCCACAACTGCTGCTGGTCCGCTTCCTCGAGCTCGAACACTTCAGTGATATCGGCGCGACGCGGCACCAGGATGAACCACGGGTAGTTGGCATCCTTGCTCAGCAGCAGGCGGCACAGTGGCAGGTCGCCCAGTACCAGGGAATCCTCCTGCAGACGCGAATCGAGGGTGAACACGGCAAACCTCCTTACTAGCGATACAGCCCTTCCAACCGGCCGGGCACAGGGGCGCAAGGATACTCTGCTTCGGCATTTGCCACACCCGGCGACGTCGATTCGAGCCATTTGTAGCACGCGAATGACAACATCGACGCCCCGCTTCGGTAACACAGCGCTACTTTTCGCACCAAAATGATGCCGCTCGTCAGACCTCCACCACACATCCGTCACATAAAACAGCCAGGATAAACAATCGTCGGTAACACCTTGACTTGGAAGGCAGCTTCACGCGCACACGCAAGAGTTCACCGTGAACCGCCGCCAAACCGGTCGCACCCCGTGTTTTCGGCGGTTTTGTGGCGGTCGGCAGGGCCTTTGTGAAAATTTCATCAAAGGTTCGTGATTTTGAGCATGCTTGTTGCATTCGTTACTCGCCAAGTCGGCACACTCCCTGCATTGCAGGGTGAATGCGACAAATAACAACAGCGGCATCGGATAAACCAGGGAGTTTTACAAGCCGTACTTTGTATTTATACAAACATGACGGTTTCGAGACAGCGCTGGCGTTGTACGCCTCTATAAAACGGGCGTGATTTGCGACATGGAGACAACTGACAGCGACATGGCCATAAAGTTACCGAAAGGTTGTTTCTACCCATATCGCCAAGAATAGTCCGCGTGATATACATTTTCGCCGACATAACAAGAAAGAGCCGGCCCTATAACTAAAACACTTGGGTGCGGCGGTACTCTTCCTAAAAACCAAAGGAGCAAATCACGATGCGCGTGATGAAGTGGAGCATGATCGCCCTGGCCGTAGCGGCAGGGACTTCGCAGATGGCTGTCGCCTCTTCGCAGGATGAATCCAAGGGCTTCGTCGAAGACAGCAAGCTCAGCGTCAAGACCCGGATGCTGTATTTCAGCCGTGACTTCCGTAATGCCCCCGCCGGCGACCAGAGCCGCGTAGAAGAAACAGGCCTGGGCTTCCACGGCACCTTCGAATCCGGCTTTACCCAAGGCACCGTCGGCGTCGGCGTCGACGCTATCGGCCTGTTGGGCGTCAAGGTCGACAGCGGCAAGGGCCGTGCCGGCACCGGCCTGTTCCCCACCGGCTCTGACGGCCGTTCGCAAGACGATTACTCCAAGGGTTACGGCGCGGTCAAATTCCGTATTTCCGACACTGTCCTGAAATACGGCGGCCAATACACCGCCATGCCGGTCTTTGCCACCGACGACAGCCGCCTGCTGCCTGAAGTTGCCGAAGGTTTCCTGCTGACCAGCAAGGAAATCAAGGGCCTGGAGCTGAACGCCGGTCACTTCACCCGTCTCGATGCTCAGGCGGCAAGCTACAAGGACAGCATCGGCGGCCTCAACGATGCGCGCGAGAAGCGCCCGGGCCTGACCGAAGCAAACGTCTTCGGTGGCACCTACGCGATTACCGACAGCCTGAGTACCACCCTCTACTATTCGCGCGTCGAGGATCACTTCCGCAAGTGGTACGGCAACGTCAACTGGGCATTGCCGATCAGCGACAAGCAAGGCCTGGTGTTCGACTTCAACATCTATGACACCAAGTCCATTGGTGAAAACCGCACCGGCGCCTTCGTGACGAAATCGGATGGCACCAACGAGCTCGACAACATCGCCGCCAGCCTCTCGGCCGCTTACAACATCGGCGCCCACACCTTCACCCTGGCCTACCAGAAAGTCAGCGGCGACGGTGACTACGCCTATGGCGTCGACGGTGGCGGCACCGTGTTCCTGGCCAACTCCATCGCCCGTTCCGACTTCAACGCCGAAGACGAGAAATCCTGGCAGGCCCGTTACGACCTGAACTTCGCCGAGTATGGCATCCCAGGTCTGACCTTCATGACCCGTTACGCTCGTGGTACCGGTGCCACCACCCGCACCACCGACAACGGCAAGGAATGGGAACGCGACATCGACGTTAAGTACGTCCTGCAAAGCGGCCCGGCCAAGGACCTGAGCCTGCGCGTGCGTCAAGCTACCTACCGCTCCGCGGACGGCGTGTACTACGGCTCCAACTCCATCGACGAACTGCGCCTGATCGTCGAGTACCCGCTGAGCATCCTGTAAACCCAGGTTTGCGACGCCCAAAGATGAAGAAGCCCGGCGATCGCCGGGCTTTTTCTTGGCTGACAGAACCGCGCCAGTGCTGCATTCTGTACGCTTTCGTTTCGCCCCCGTACAATGCGGGGTCATTTCACATTCAGGCAATCGACACGGCTCACCATGCGCACCAGTCAATATTTGCTCGCCACCCAGAAAGAAACCCCGGCCGATGCAGTGGTCATCAGCCACCAGCTCATGCTGCGTGCCGGCATGATCCGCAAGCTGGCCTCCGGCCTGTACACTTGGCTGCCGATGGGCCTGCGGGTGATGCGCAAGGTCGAAGCCGTGGTGCGCGAGGAAATGACCGCCGCCGGCGCCCTCGAGGTGCTGATGCCGAGCATCCAGCCGGCTGAACTGTGGCAGGAATCCGGCCGCTGGGAGCAGTACGGCCCTGAGCTGCTGCGCCTGAAAGACCGCCACCAGCGCGAATTCTGCGTCGGCCCGACCCACGAAGAGGTCATCACCGACCTGGCGCGCAACGAGCTGTCCAGCTACAAGCAGCTGCCGCTGAACATGTTCCAGATCCAGACCAAGTTCCGCGACGAGATCCGCCCGCGCTTCGGCCTGATGCGCGGCCGCGAGTTCATCATGAAGGACGCCTACTCCTTCCATGCCGACCAGGCTTCGCTGCAGGAAACCTACGACCGCATGCACCTGGCGTACTCCAACATCTTCACCCGCCTGGGCCTGGACTTCCGTCCAGTGCAGGCCGACACCGGCTCGATCGGTGGTAGCTATTCCCACGAATTCCACGTGCTCGCCTCCTCCGGCGAAGACGACGTGATCTTCAGCGACAGCTCCGATTACGCCGCCAACATCGAGAAGGCCGAGGCCATTCCGCGCGAAACCGTGCGTCCGGCGCCGACCGAAGAGCTGCGCCTGGTCGATACCCCGGACGCCAAGACCATCGCGCAACTGGTGGAAAACTTCGGCCTGGCGATCGAGAAGACCGTCAAGACCCTGATCGTGCATGGCGCCGAGGAAGGCAAGCTGGTCGCGCTGATCGTGCGCGGCGACCACGAGCTCAACGAAATCAAGGCCACCAAGCTGGAGCAGGTCGCCGACCCGCTGGTGATGGCCACCGACGCCGAACTGCGTGCCGCCATCGGTGCCGGCGCAGGCTCCCTCGGCCCGCTGAATCTGCCGCTGGAGTGCATCATCGATCGCTCGGTCGCCCTGATGAGCGACTTCGGCATCGGTGCCAACATCGACGACAAGCACTACTTCGGCGTGAACTGGGAACGCGACCTGCCGGTTCCGCAGGTCGCCGACCTGCGCAACGTGGTCGAGGGCGACCCGAGCCCGGACGGCCAGGGTACCCTGGTCATCAAGCGCGGCATCGAAGTCGGCCACATCTTCCAGCTCGGCACCAAGTACAGCGAAGCGCTCAAGTGCCAGGTGCTGGGTGAGAACGGCAAGCCTGTAGTCCTGTCGATGGGCTGCTACGGTATCGGCGTGTCCCGCGTGGTCGCCGCCGCCATCGAGCAGAACCACGACGACAAGGGCATCATCTGGAACGATGCCCTGGCCCCGTTCCAGATCGCCCTGGTGCCGCTGCGCTACGAAACCGATGTGGTCCGTGAAGCTACCGACAAGCTGTACGCCGAACTGACCGCCGCCGGTTTCGAAGTCCTGCTGGACGACCGCGACAAGAAGACCAGCCCCGGCATCAAGTTCGCCGACATGGAGCTGATCGGCATCCCCCACCGCATCGTCGTCAGCGACCGCGGCCTGGCCGATGGCAACCTGGAATACAAGCACCGCACCGAGTCGGAGGCCCAGGCACTGCCGCTCAATGAAGTGCTGACCTTCCTGCAGGCCCGCATCCGCCGCTGATAACCCGTTACGCGAGTGATCATGTCCAAGCGAAGTACCTACACCCTGGGGGGTGCCGCACTGTGCGGCGCCCTGTTCCTCGGCGGCTGCGCCAACCAGATGTCCCAGCGCAGCGACCATGAGGAGCGCGTCGAGCGCAAACTGCTCGAGCACAGTCTGCAGATCGATGTCGGCGAGCCGAAGGTGATGGAGCTTCCGCAGCGACGCGTGCGCATTCATGAGCTCAAGCGTTTCGAGGTCACCGAGTTCGAAGTGACCCGCCGCTACGACCGCTACACCCCCTACCAACCCTGGCGGGAGATCTACGAGATCCCGCTGGGCGCGGTGGCCGTGGTGGCAGGCATCGGCGCCAATGTGGCCAATGTGTTCGCCTTGGGCAACCTGCCGGACAGCATCACCCACGACTGGCTGAGCTACGGCGTGGCGGGCGTCAACCCGTTCATGAACGTACCGTCCAACGGCCGTGCCCAGCAGAACCTGGCGGGCATCGACGAGGTCGAGAAAGGCAAGCGCGAAGAGTCCATCAGCCTGCCGTGGAACGAGCGTCTGGTCGAGGTCAAGGCTGGCAAGATGACTCACGAGCTGACCACCGACAAGCATGGCGTACTGCGCCTGAACCTGCTCGACAGCCCGTTCTCCGAGCAGAACCTCAACCATATCGGCACCCTGCACCTGCAGGTGGTGGATGAGGAAAACCAGGTACGAGGCGATGCCAGCTTGCTGGTCAGCGGCAATTTGCGCGGCAAGTTGCTCGAGGCCCACGAGCTCATTTTCGATGACCTCGAGGACGACGATGTCGGCCAGTGGGTACATCGGGTCAAGCGCCTGTCGGAACTGGGCCTTGAAGAAGAAGCCAGCGAACTCGAACAGAGCCTGATCGAACTGACACGCAACGACCCGGAGCTGCAGCAGGAGTTTCTGCAGGCACTGACCAAGGCCACCGGGCGACTGGTTGCCGATCCGGGCGTGCAGTAAAACGAAAGGGGCCGCTTATGCGGCCCCTTCTTCTTTATGAGTCCCGAAACAACTCCAACTGCTCAAGCGCCCCACGCAGATCCCTAAGCCTCACCCCTACCCCCAGCAACCGCACCGGCTTGCCACCTCGGGCAAACGCCTGGCTAAGCAACTGCCGGTAGCTCTCCAGGTCTCGCCCCGCCCCCGCCTGCTCCAGCGTGGTCTGGCTGAAGTCATGGAACTTGACCTTGACGAACGGCTTGTCGGGGCGATAGCTGCTATCCATGCGCGCAATCCGCTCATTCAGACTGGCGAGCAGGTCAGGCAGCTTCTCCAGGCAACTGCTCAGGTCGGGCAAGTCCTGGTCGTAGGTGTTCTCGACGCTTACCGACTGCCGCCGACTGTCGTTGTGCACCGCACGCTCGTCGATCCCTCGCGCCAGCCCCCACAAGCGCTCGCCGAAGCTGCCAAACTCGCGCACCAGCGCCAGCCTCGACCAGTCGCGCAATGACAGGCAAGTATCGATCCCCAATCGCGAAAGCTTATCCGCCGTCACCTTGCCCACGCCATGCAAGCGGGCAACCGGCAAAGCCGCGACGAATTCCTCCACTTGGTCCGGGGTAATGACGAACAAGCCATTGGGCTTGCGCCAATCGCTGGCGATCTTGGCCAGGAACTTGTTCGGCGCCACGCCTGCGGACACCGTGATATGCAGTTGCTGGGCGACCCGACGACGAATGTCCTCGGCAATCCGCGTGGCGCTGCCGGCGAACCATTGGCTGTCACTGACATCCAGGTAAGCCTCGTCCAGCGACAGCGGTTCGATCAGCTCGGTGTAGTCCCGGAAGATCGCGTGAATCTCGCGGGATGCCTCACGGTAAGCCTCGAAACGCGGCTTGACGATCTCCAGGTCGGGGCACAGCTTCATGGCATGCCCCGATGCCATCGCCGAACGCACGCCATAGGCGCGCGCCTCGTAGTTACAGGTGGCGATCACGCCGCGCTGACCTGGCTGCCCCCCCACCGCCATGGGGCGACCGACCAGGCGTGGGTCATCGCGCATCTCGATGGCGGCGTAGAAGCAGTCACAATCAATGTGGATGATCTTGCGCAAGGACATGGATGACAGCCACTACTGTAAATTCATACAGATATTACCGTATGGCCAACGGACGAGACAGCCCGGACCGGACAATCGGCCTGCAAGCCCCGTCGCCACTGAGCTGCGGCGCGATCTGGCACGCTAAGGGTTTGAACGAAAAAGGTTTTTCTTGAGGAAATGCTTGACAGGCAAGGGAAAATCCGTAGAATTCGATCTCACAGG
>NZ_JBYSYW010000002.1:0-139941 GCF_058783825.1 Pseudomonas sp. FW305-96 | reverse complement strand
GCGCGGGATGGAGCAGCCTGGTAGCTCGTCGGGCTCATAACCCGAAGGTCGTCGGTTCAAATCCGGCTCCCGCAACCAGATTCAAGAAAAGGCCACTGTTCACGCAGTGGCCTTTTTTATTGCCTCTATATTTACACCGAAAGAAAAACCCACGAAAAATCAAGCAGTAACGCTTGACAGCGGTTGGGAAATCCGTAGAATTCGATCCCACAGGCGCGGGATGGAGCAGCCTGGTAGCTCGTCGGGCTCATAACCCGAAGGTCGTCGGTTCAAATCCGGCTCCCGCAACCATATTCGTCAGAACAAACCCCGCCTGTCGCAAGACAGTGCGGGGTTTGTTGCATTCAGCCCCCTACCCTTTCGATTCCTCCTCGCCAAGCCCTGGTTCCAGCCCTTGCAGACGGCTGAATGAACTATCTTTAACTATCCTGAAACAGATTAAGCCGCCGGCGCGGAGTAATATTCGGATACGTTTTTCCAAAGGGACTTTCACTTGGCCGCACCTTGCCTTCACCTCGCGCGCTGCGCACGAGGCACTCCATGACCGCCCCCACTCCCGAGCCCCAGGCACCGTTGACCACGGCCTTGCCGGCGGCGGCGCAGCGCCTGCCCTGGCTGGAACGCCTGAGCAAGTACCGTCAGCCGCTGGGTTTGGCGCTGACATTGCTGCTGTTCGCCATGGGCCTGATTGCCTGCCGCCATCTATTGAGCGAACTGGATATCTACGCCCTGCATGATGCGATGCTCAGCGTACCGACCCAGTCGCTGCTCGGCGCGCTGCTGGCCACGTTGGCCGGCTTCGTGATCCTGCTGGGTTACGAATGGTCGGCCAGCCGCTATGCCGCCGTGCAACTGCCGCCCCGAACCCTGGTGCTCGGTGGCTTCAGCGCCTTCGCCATTGGCAACGCGATAGGCCTGTCGATGCTGTCGGGTGGCTCGGTGCGTTATCGCCTCTATGCCCGTCAAGGTTTGGGGGCCGCAGAGGTCGCGCGCATGACAGTGTTCGCCAGCCTTTCGCTGGGCTGCGCACTGCCGCCGCTGGCGGCACTGGCCACCCTGAGCGACCTGCCAGCAGCGGCAACGGCGCTGCGCTTGCCTGCACCGCTGCTGGGCGGTATCGCCATCGCCGTGCTGGTCGCGGCGGTAGCCCTGGTCATGGGCCTGTACCGCCGTCGCCTGCCTGAGCAGCCGCTGGCCGACAACCTGCTTGTGCAGTTCGGGCGCCGCACCCTGCGCCTGCCAGGCGCGCGCCTGACTGCGTTGCAACTGCTGATCACCGCCCTGGATGTCGCCGCAGCGGCCACCGTGCTTTATTTGCTGCTGCCCGAAGCCCCGCCCTTTGGCGCGTTCGTGCTGGTCTACCTGCTTGCCCTCGCCGCCGGAGTGCTCAGCCATGTGCCGGGTGGCGTCGGGGTGTTCGAGGCGATCCTGCTGGCCGCGTTCGCCAACCAGCTGGGCGCGGCGCCACTGGCGGCCGCCCTGCTGCTATACCGGCTGATCTACGTGGTGCTGCCGTTGCTGGTCGCTTGCGTACTGCTACTGGCCAACGAAGCCCGCCGGCTGATGGTCACCCAGCAAGCGATCCGCGCAGCCTCAGGCCTGGCCGCGCCGGTGCTGGCGATCCTGGTGTTCCTTTCCGGCGTGGTGCTGCTGTTCTCCGGCGCTACCCCGGAGATCGACAGCCGTCTGGAGCACATGGGCTTCCTGATCCCACACCGCCTGATCGATGCCTCGCACTTCGGCGCCAGCCTGATCGGCGTGCTCTGCCTGCTGCTCGCCCAGGGCCTGCGCCGGCGCCTGTCGGCCGCCTGGCTGCTGACCACCGTGCTGCTGCTGGTGGGCGCGGTGCTGTCGTTGCTCAAGGGCTTCGACTGGGAAGAAGCCAGCCTGATGTGCTTCACCGCTGCCCTGCTCGCCCTGTTCCGCCGCTCGTTCTACCGTCCCAGCCGCCTGCTGGAGCTGCCGTTCTCGCCGGTGTACCTGGTGGCCAGCGCCTGCGTGGTCGGCGCCTCGGTATGGCTGCTGCTGTTCGCCTACCAGGACGTGCCCTACACCCACAAGCTGTGGTGGCAGTTCACCCTTGATGCCGATGCGCCGCGGGGCTTGCGCGCCGCGCTGGGCAGCGCCGTGCTGCTGGTGATCGTCGCCCTGACCTGGCTTCTGCGCACCGCCCGGCCAGTGATCCATCTGCCCAGCGAAGACGAACTGCAACGCGCCAACCGCATCCTGCTTGCCTCCGACCAGCCCGATGGCGGGCTGGCCCTGACCGGTGACAAGGCGCTGCTGTTCCACCCCAACGACAACGCCTTCCTGATGTATGCCCGTCGCGGCCGCAGCCTGGTAGCCCTGTACGACCCGATCGGCCCGGCCCAGGAACGCGCCGAAATGATCTGGCAGTTCCGCGACCTGTGCGACCTGCACCATGCCCGCCCGGTGTTCTACCAGGTGCGTGCGGAGAACCTGCCGTTCTACATGGACATCGGCCTGACCGCGATCAAGCTCGGCGAGGAAGCGCGGGTCGACCTGCGCCGCTTCGATATCGATGCCAAGGGCAAGGAAATGAAGGACCTGCGCTACACCTGGAACCGCGGCGGCCGCGACGGCCTGGCCCTGGAGATCCATGAGCCTGGTCACGCCCCGCTGGAGGCACTCAAGGAGATCTCCGACGCTTGGCTCAGCGGCAAGAACGTGCGCGAAAAAGGCTTCTCCCTCGGCCGCTTCAGCCCCGAGTACCTGCAGCATTTCCGCATCGCGCTGATCCGCTTCCAGGGCCGTCCGGTGGCCTTCGCCAACCTGCTGGAGACCCACAGCAACGAGCTGGCCAGCCTCGACCTGATGCGCGCGCATCCAGAAGCACCGAAGCTGACCATGGAGTTCATGATGGTCGGTCTGATCCTGCACTACAAAAGCCACGACTACGGCCGCTTCAGCCTGGGCATGGTCCCCCTTTCCGGCTTGCAGCCGCGGCGTGGCGCCCCCTTGACCCAGCGCCTGGGCTCGATGGTGTTCCAGCGCGGTGAACAGCTCTACAACTTCCAGGGCCTGCGGCGCTTCAAGGACAAGTTCCAGCCGGACTGGGAACCCCGCTACATGGCCGTGCCGGCCGGGCTCGACCCGCTGGTTGCACTGGCTGACACCGCCGCCCTGATCGCTGGCGGCCTGACTGGATTGGTGAAACGTTGATGATCCGACGCTATTGGCTGTACGTACTGATTCCCCTGTTGCTCGCCGTACTGGCCGGCGGTGCGGCCTTCTGGCTGTGGACCCGCCCGGCCCCCGAGGCTCGCCTGGAGCACCTCACGCTCGACGACGGCAGCGCCCTGACCCGCGCCACGCCCGGCGTGCATGCCAAGGCCCGAGTGGCCATCGGCGTGCCACAGGACCAAGCCCTGACCGACAAGCAACTGCTCGACCTGAGCCAGGCCGGCGAGGCGCAACTGGTGCAGGTGATCCTGCCACCGGCCGACTGCGCCAAGCAGCAGGTCGCGATGGACCAGGCCCTGACTCGACTGGCCGACAAACCGACCCTGGTTGCCGGTATCGGCCCGGGCGCTGCCCAGGCCTGGCGCTGGCTGGCCGCACAAAGCGACGACAGGGCGCGAGCCATCTCGGTGGATTTCACCGTCGAGCAGCCCGGCTGCCAGGCCGCCCTGCCCAAGTCCGCCGCCCACGGCCACTGGAACGTGGCCTGGAACGACAACCCGGATGACGCCAGTGCCGCCTTCGTGCGCGACCAGGCCAACGCCGAAACCAGCATCGCCGACTACGACATTCACCTGCCCCAGGTACTCAAGGCGCAACTGACCCAGGCCCTGGTCGGCCACGATGGCAACGCCCTGGCCATCCCGGTGGTGGAAGTCCCGGCCGGGCAGACCACCGACACCGTCACCCTGTTCCTTTCCGGCGACGGCGGCTGGCGCGACCTGGACCGCGATGTGGCCGGCGAGATGGCCAAGCTTGGCTACCCGGTGGTCGGCATCGACACCCTGCGCTACTACTGGCAGCACAAGACCCCGGAGCAGAGCGCCGCCGACCTCTCCGAGCTGATGCAGCACTACCGCCAGAAATGGGGCACCAAGCGCTTCGTGCTGACCGGCTACTCGTTCGGCGCCGACGTGCTGCCGGCTATCTATAACCGCCTGTCCGCAGACGACCAGAAGCGCATCGATGCGGTGATCCTGCTGGCGTTCGCCCGCAGCGGCAGTTTCGAGATCGAGGTGGAGGGCTGGCTCGGCAAGGAAGGCCAGGAAGCCCCGACCGGGCCGGAGATGGCCAGGTTGCCGGCAGCGAAGGTGGTGTGCATCTATGGTGTGGAAGAGACCGACGAAAGCGGCTGCACCGACAAGACCGCCGTGGGTGAGCGCATGAAACTGCCCGGCGGCCACCACTTCGACGAAAACTACCCGGCGCTGGCCAAGCGCCTGATCGGTGAGATCGAGACCCGCCAGGGAAAGGCTAACGTCGCTGAGAAATGATAGGGAAAGGGGCCGCTTTGCGGCCCATCGCGGGGCAAGCCCGCTCCCACAAGGCTTGTGTGATCCTTGTGGGAGCGGGCTTGCCCCGCGATGTTTGTGCCCTCAGATCTCGACCTGCGTCCCCAACTCGATCACCCGATTGAGCGGCAGGTTGAAGAACCGCAGGTTGCCGTTGGCATTCTTCAGCAGGAACGCGAACAGGTTCCCGCGCCAGCGCGACATCCCCTCCAGGCGGGAGGCGATCACCGTCTCCCGACTCAGGAAGTAGGTGGTGCGCATCGGGCTGAAGTCCAGTTCGTCCAAGTGGCAAAGCTTCAGCGCCGCCGGTACGTCCGGCTCGTCCATGAAGCCGAAGTGCAGCAGCACCCGGAAGAACCCGTCACCATAGGCTTCCACCTCGAAGCGCTCATGCTCCGGCACCCGCGGCCGGTCCTCGCTGACCACCGTCAGCAGCACCACCTGGCTGTGCAGCACCTGGTTATGCAGCATGTTGTGCAGCAGCGCGTGCGGTACGGCATCGGAGCGCGCGGTCAGGAACACCGCGGTGCCCTCGACCCGATGCGGCGGCTGCACGCGGATGCTGCTGATAAACAGCGGCAGCGGCAACGCACCTTCATCGATGCGATCGACCAGGATCTGCTTGCCACGCTTCCAGGTACTCATCAACACGAACAGCACGATACCCGCCAGCACCGGGAAAGCACCGCCCTGCACGATCTTCGGCACGTTGGCGGCGAAGAACAGCCCGTCTACGAACAGGAAGCCCAGCAGCAGGGGCACAGCCAATACCGGCGGCCACTTCCACAACAGCAGCATGACCGCCGAGACCAGGATGGTGGTCATCAGCATGGTGCCGGTCACTGCCACGCCGTAGGCCGCCGCCAGGGCGCCGGAGGATTCGAAGCCGATCACCAGCAGCACCACGCCGACCATCAACGCCCAGTTCACTGCGCCGATATAGATCTGCCCCTGCTCGTCGCTGGAGGTGTGCTGGATCTGCATGCGCGGCACATAGCCCAGCTGGATGGCCTGGCGAGTCAGCGAGAAGGCCCCCGAGATCACCGCCTGGGAGGCGATCACCGTGGCCATCGTGGCCAGCCCCACCAGCGGCAGCAAAGCCCAGGACGGCGCCAAGAGGTAGAACGGGTTGCGCGCCGCCTCGGGATTCTGCAGCAGCATGGCGCCCTGGCCGAAGTAGTTGAGCACAAGCGCCGGCAGCACCAGGGCGAACCAGGCACGGGCAATGGGTTTGCGGCCGAAATGGCCCATATCGGCGTACAGGGCCTCGGCACCGGTCAGCGCCAGCACCACGGCACCAAGAATGGCCACGCCCATGCCGGGGTGGACGATGAAGAAGTTCAAGGCCCAGCCCGGGTTGAACGCCTTCAGCACCTCTGGGCTCTGCAAGATGCCATGGACACCGAGCGCCGCCAGCGCGAGGAACCAGGCAACCATGATCGGGCCAAACGCCTTGCCGATCTTCTCGGTGCCATGCTTCTGCACCAGGAACAGCGCCACCAGCACCACCAGTGCAATCGGCACCACCCAGTGGTCGATACCCTCGAACGCCAGGCCCATGCCCTCCACCGCCGACAGCACCGACACCGCCGGGGTGATCATGCTGTCGCCGTAGAACAGCGAGGCGCCAATCAGGCCGCAACCGACCATCAGCATGCGCAACCGCGGATACTGCGCCGTGGCCCGCCGCGCCAGCGCGGTCAGGGCCATGGTGCCGCCCTCGCCCTGGTTGTCGGCGCGCAGGATGAACATCACGTACTTGAACGAAACCACCCACAGCAGCGACCAGAGGATCAACGACAGGATGCCCAGCACTCCATCATGGTTGACCTGTACGCCATAACCACCGGTAAAGACCTCTTTGAGGGTATACAGCGGGCTGGTGCCAATATCGCCATAGACCACCCCAACGGCCGCCACGAGCAGGCCCAGCGGCCGTGCTGCCCCCTGCTTCCCCGCGTGCCCGCCTTCGGCATGACTGCTTGCCTGAACCATCGACCACTCCCGCAGACGGCCTATTAGACCGGTTGAATGCCTACCCGCGCCGGGCCCTCCCGGATACCCCGGCGCAACGGCGCGAAGCATAGCGCAGCGTTCGTCGTATTTCTGCTGGTAAAGCGACCTTGTGCTCGCTAGAATTGCGCACTTTTTGATCAGAGGCGCCGAAAGCGCCCGCCAGGATCGCCCCCGTTACCGGCCGGGCGACCTGTATTCAATACCGAGGTTAGCCATGTCCACCACTCCCGCCACCCCAAAGGTCGGCTTCGTCTCCCTGGGTTGCCCCAAGGCCCTGGTCGATTCCGAGCGCATCCTGACCCAGCTGCGCATGGAAGGCTATGAAGTCGTGCCTACCTACGAGGATGCCGACGTGGTGGTGGTCAACACCTGCGGCTTCATCGACAGCGCCAAGGCCGAGTCGCTGGAAGTGATCGGCGAAGCCATCAAGGAGAACGGCAAGGTCATCGTCACCGGCTGCATGGGTGTCGAAGAAGGCAGCATCCGTGACGTGCACCCGAGCGTGTTGTCGGTCACCGGCCCGCAGCAGTACGAGCAGGTGGTCAATGCCGTGCACGAAGTGGTGCCACCGCGCCAGGACCACAACCCGCTGATCGACCTGGTGCCGCCCCAGGGCGTCAAGCTGACCCCGCGCCACTACGCCTACCTGAAGATTTCCGAAGGCTGCAACCACAGCTGCAGCTTCTGCATCATTCCGTCGATGCGCGGCAAGCTGGTCAGCCGCCCGGTCGGCGAAGTCCTGAGCGAGGCCGAGCGCCTGGTCAAGGCCGGCGTCAAGGAGATCCTGGTGATCTCCCAGGACACCAGCGCCTACGGCGTGGACGTCAAGTACAAGACCGATTTCTGGAACGGCCGCCCGGTCAAGACCCGCATGCTCGAGCTGTGCGAGGCGCTGAGCAGCCTGGGCGCCTGGGTGCGTCTGCACTATGTCTACCCGTACCCGAACGTCGACGACGTGATTCCGCTGATGGCCGCCGGCAAGATCCTGCCGTACCTGGACATCCCGTTCCAGCACGCCAGCCCCAAGGTGCTCAAGTCGATGAAGCGCCCGGCCTTCGAAGACCGCACCCTGGCGCGCATCAAGAACTGGCGTGAACAGTGCCCTGAGCTGGTGATCCGCTCGACCTTCATCGTCGGTTTCCCCGGCGAAACCGAAGAAGATTTCCAATACCTGCTGGATTGGCTGACCGAAGCCCAGCTCGACCGCGTCGGCTGCTTCCAGTACTCGCCGGTCGAAGGCGCCCCGGCCAACGACCTGGGCCTGGAAGAGGTGCCGGACGACGTCAAGCAGGACCGCTGGGACCGCTTCATGGCCCACCAGCAGGCGATCAGCGCCGCGCGCCTGCAACAGCGCATCGGCAAGGAAATCGAGGTATTGATCGACGAAGTCGAGGAACAGGGCTCGGTGGGCCGCAGCTTCTTCGACGCGCCGGAGATCGACGGCAGCGTGTTCATCGACGGCGACCACGGCTTCAAGCCGGGCGACAAGGTCCGCTGCCGCATCGTCGACGCCGACGAGTACGACATGTGGGCCGAGCCCATCTGAGCGAAACCCGCCTGAAAATACCCCGCCCGCTGGCGGGGTATTTTTTTGCATCTATGTTTTCCTCAATGGCCTCCCGGAGGATCACAGGATGTCGCCCGCCGTCACGCTGCACACACCTCATCTGAGCGATTATCCCGAGCTGGTCCGGGTATGGGAGGCGTCGGTTCGCGCCACCCACGATTTCCTGCCCGAGGGTTACATTCTGCTGCTGCGCGAGCACGTGCTGCGCAAATACCTCGATGCCGTGATGCTGGTCTGCTGCAAGGACAGCAAGCGGCGCATCCTCGGCTTTGCCGGGGTGGCAAACGGCCGGGTCGACATGCTCTTCGTCGCGCCCGAACACCGTGGCCAGGGTATCGGACGGCGCCTGCTGCGCCACGCGGTGCACGAATTGAACGCCGAGCGCCTGGACGTCAACGAACAGAACCCGCAAGCCCTGGGTTTCTACCTGCATGAAGGCTTCGAGACCTATGGCCGTTCGGAAACCGACGGCCTAGGGCAGCCCTATCCCCTACTCCATATGAGGCTTGTTCGTACAACGTCCTAGTACGCGAACTCAGGAAACCACTACCCCGCTCCGAAATGGCGCAAATGACATCGATTTGCAGCCGCTACCTCGCCCAGGCAGGTACAATGACGGCTTTCCCTACCGCGTGATGCCCGTGTCCATGTCCGAACCCATTCGTCTCTCCAAACGCCTCATCGAACAGCTTGGCTGCTCCCGCCGCGAGGCCGAACTGTACATCGAGGGTGGCTGGGTCACGGTCGATGGCGTGGTGGTCGAACAACCCCAGTTCAAAGTCGCCGAACAGCAGGTCGAGCTGCTCCCGGGCGCTCGTGCCGACTCTCTCGAACCGGTCACCCTGCTGCTCAACCAGCAGGCCGGCCAAAACAGCGCAAGCGCCCTGGCCAGCATCAGCATGGCCAGCCTCAGCGAAGCGCACCGCGAGGGCGTGCGCCCGTTGCATGGGCATTTCGCCCGCCAGGCCTGCATCGTCCCGCTGCTGCCCGGCGCCAGTGGCCTGCAGCTGTTCACCCAGGACTGGCGGGTAACCCGCAAGCTGGAGGCCGACCTGCGCCGCATGGAGCAGGAATACATCGTCCAGGTCAGTGGTGAAGCCAAACCCGGCGCCCTCGAGCGCCTGGCGCGCGGCGTGGAGCGCAAGGGTGTCGAGCTGCCGAAGGCCAAGGCCAGCTGGCAGAACGAGCAACACCTGCGCATCGTGCTGAAGAACCCGCAACCGGGCTTGATCGAACAGCTTTGCGAAACCGCCGGCCTCAAGGTGCTGGCGATGCGCCGCATCCGCCTTGGCGGGGTGTCGATGGGCAAGCTGCCGCTGGGCCAGTGGCGCTACGTGGCCGCTACAGAACGCTTCTAGCATTACCGCCGCGCAATGACTGACGCGGCAACAGAACAGGATTCGCCGCAATGAACCACAACGATGTACTGCGCAGCCTGCGCTACATGCTCAAGGCCAACGACCAGAAAATGGCCGAGATCATCAAGCTCTCGGGCCTCGAGGTTTCCGCCGAGGCCATCGCCACCTATGTAAAAAAGGAAGAGGAACCCGGCTTCGTACGCTGCCCGGAGAAGGTCATGGCACACTTCCTCGACGGCCTGGTGATTCACCGTCGCGGCCGCGACGACAGCCGCCCGCCGCAACCGATCGAAGTGCCGGTGACCAACAACACCGTGCTCAAGAAGCTGCGCGTGGCCTTCGAGCTGAAGGAGGACGACCTGCATGCGGTACTCAAGTCCGTCGACTTCCCGGTGTCCAAACCAGAGCTGAGCGCGCTGTTCCGCAAGGTCGGCCACGACAACTACCGCCCCTGCGGCGACCAGTTGCTGCGCAACTTCCTCAAGGGCCTGACCCTTCGCGTGCGCGGCTGAGCCAGGATGCAGCATACCGTCTCGCCGGTCGGCATCGTTCGCTCCTGCTTCAAGGAGAAGTTCGCCATCCCGCGCCAACCCCAGCTGGCGCCGGCTGCCCGTGGCGTGCTGGAGCTGTTGCCGCCCTTTGACCAGGGCGATGCCGTCGAAGGCCTGGACCAGGTCAGCCATGTGTGGTTGCTGTTCCTGTTCCACCAGGCACTGGAAGACAAGCCACGCCTGAAGGTGCGCCCACCGCGCCTGGGCGGCAACAAGAGCATGGGGGTGTTCGCCACCCGGGCCACCCATCGGCCCAACGGCATCGGCCAGTCGGTGGTACGCCTGGATGGCGTCGAACCGGGGCGCCTGCTGCTGTCAGGGATCGATCTGCTGGACGGCACCCCGGTGCTGGATATCAAGCCTTATGTGCCGTATGCGGACAGCGTCGCCGAGGCATCGAACCTGATGGCCAGTGATGCACCGGAGCCGATCAGCGTGCAATGGAGCGAGGGCGCACTGCCTCAGGCCCGCACCCACGCACTGCGCCTGGGCGAACCGCTGGTCGAGCTGATCGAACAGTGCCTGGCCCAGGACCCACGCCCTGCCTACCAGGTGCCGCCGCCCGAGCGGGTCTATGGGGTGAAGTTCTGGGATGTGCAGGTGCGCTGGCATTATCCGCAACCGGATGTGATCCGGGTGCTGGAGGTGGCGCCGGAGTGATCCGGTGTGGTTGCGGGCCCTATCGCGGGGCAAGTCGCTTGCCCCGCGATAGGGCCAACACGGCAAACCTTTTCTCCGAGCACAAAAAAACGCAGGCCAAGCCTGCGTTTTTTCATTCATGCCGCTGGCCTTACTTCTCGACGAACGCTCGCTCGATCAGGTAGTCGCCCGGCTCACGCATACGCGCAGAGATCTTCAGGCCAAAGCTGTCCAGCACTTCGCTGGTTTCATCGAGCATGCTCGGGCTGCCGCAGATCATGGCACGGTCGTCCTGCGGGTTGATCGGTGGCAGGCCGATATCGCTGAACAGCTTGCCGCTGCGCATCAAGTCGGTCAGGCGGCCCTGGTTTTCGAAAGGCTCGCGGGTCACGGTCGGGTAGTAGATCAGTTTGTCGCGCACAGACTCACCGAAGAACTCGTTCTGCGGCAGGTGCTCGGTGATGAACTCGCGGTAGGCTACTTCGTTCACGTAGCGAACGCCATGTACCAGGATCACTTTCTCGAAGCGCTCGTAGGTCTCCGGGTCCTGGATGACGCTCATGAACGGCGCAAGGCCGGTACCGGTGCTCAGCAGGTACAGGTGCTTGCCCGGGTTCAGGTCGTCCAGCACCAGGGTGCCGGTGGGCTTCTTGCTGATGATGATCTCGTCGCCTTCCTTCAGGTGCTGCAGCTGGGAGGTCAGCGGACCATCCGGCACCTTGATGCTGAAGAACTCCAAGTGCTCTTCCCAGTTCGGCGAGGCGATGGAGTAGGCGCGCATGAGCGGACGGCCGCTGTCCTGCTGCAGGCCGATCATCACGAACTGACCGTTCTCGAAGCGCAGGCCCGGATCACGGGTGCACTTGAAGCTGAACAGAGTGTCGTTCCAGTGGTGCACACTGAGGACACGTTCGTGGTTCATGTTGCTCATCGATGGGGCTCCTGAAGGAAAACGCGGCGCGCGCAAGACGCGCAGTTGCGCGATAGTTTAGGGGCAGCGACAATATCTGTTAACTGAATTATCAAGATATGTGTTATCGGTTATATAGATATGCGATTCACACTTCGTCAGCTCCAGGTCTTTGTCGCCGTCGCCCAGCACCAGAGTGTGTCCAGGGCCGCGGGCGTACTGGCCTTGTCGCAATCTGCGGCAAGCACCTCGATCACCGAACTGGAGCGCCAGTCCAGCTGCCAGCTGTTCGACCGTGCCGGTAAACGCCTGAGCCTCAACGCCCTGGGCCATCAACTGTTGCCCCAGGCCGTGGCGCTGCTCGACCAGGCCAAGGAAATCGAAGACCTGCTCAACGGCAAGTCGGGGTTCGGCTCGCTGGCCGTCGGCGCCACCCTGACCATCGGCAACTACCTGGCCACCTTGCTGATCGGCAGCTTCATGCAGGTGCATCCGGAGAGCCAGGTCAAACTGCACGTGCAGAACACTGCGCATATCGTGCAACAGGTTGCCCATTACGAAATTGACCTGGGTCTAATCGAAGGCGACTGCAACCACCCCGATCTGGAGGTGCAGCCCTGGGTGGAGGATGAACTGGTGGTGTTCTGCGCGCCGCAGCATCCGCTGGCCAAAGCCGGCCATGCCGATATCGAGCAGCTGTCCCATGAAGCCTGGATCCTGCGCGAACAAGGCTCGGGCACCCGCCTGACCTTTGACCAGGCCATGCGTCATCATCGCGCCAACCTGAACATCCGCCTGGAGCTGGAACATACCGAAGCAATCAAACGGGCCGTGGAGTCGGGCCTCGGTATCGGCTGCATCTCGCGCCTGGCCCTGCGCGACGCTTTCCGCCGCGGCAGCCTGGTACCGGTGGAAACTCCGGCACTGGACCTGTCGCGGCAGTTCTACTTCATCTGGCACAAGCAGAAGTACCAGACTTCGGCCATGCGCGAGTTCCTCGAGCTGTGCCGCAGTTTCACCGCTGGCGTGCAGCGCAGCGACGAGATCGTGCTGCCGCCGATCGCCTGAACGTCAGCCGAGCAGAATCACGCCCCAGACCAGCGCGACCATGCTCATGGCCACCAGTTGCGCGGCACTGCCCATGTCCTTGGCGTTCTTCGACAAGGGGTGACGGTCGAGGGAGATACGATCGATCGCCGCCTCCACCGCCGAATTGAGCAGCTCGACGATCAGCCCCAGCAGGCAAACGGCGATAAGGATCGCCCGTTCGGCGCGGCTCACCGGCAGCCAAAAGGCTGTGGGGATCAACAGCACGTTGACCAGCACCAGCTGGCGAAACGCGGCCTCACCCTTGAACGCGGCACGCAGGCCGTCCAGCGAGTAGCCGGCGGCATTGAAGATACGTTTGAGGCCGGTCTGGCCCTTGAATGGCGACATGTGTGTCAGTCACTTCACCGAAAAAAGGCCAGCAGGCTAGTTCAACCGCAGTCAAAAAAGCGTGAAGGCGCAGGGATTTAGCTGGCCGAAACCGATTCAAGTTGTTGCAACAACAGCGCGGCCTGGGTCCGGGTGCGAACGCCAAGCTTGCGGAAGATCGCCGTCACGTGAGCCTTGATGGTCGCTTCCGAGACACTCAGCTCATAGGCGATCTGCTTGTTCAGCAACCCTTCGCAGACCATGGTCAGCACGCGGAACTGCTGCGGGGTGAGACTAGCCAGCCCTTCGCTGGCGGCCTTGGCCTCGGCAGACACGTCAACCTTCTCGAACGCCTGCGGCGGCCACCAGACATCGCCGTCGAGCACATTGCGCACGGCTTCCTGGATCTTGCTCAGCTCGCTGGACTTGGGGATGAAACCGCTGGCGCCAAATTCGCGAGACTTGACCACGACGGCCGCCTCTTCCTGGGCCGAGACCATCACCACCGGGATCTGCGGGTATTGGCCACGCAGCAGCACCAGGCCGGAGAAACCATAGGCACCGGGCATGTTCAGGTCCAGCAGGACCAGGTCCCAGTCGGCTTTTTCGGTCAGGCTGGTTTCCAGTTCGGCGATGCTCGCCACCTCGACCAGGCGCACATCCGGGCCCAGGCCGAGGGTAACGGCCTGGCGCAGTGCGCTACGGAACAGTGGGTGGTCATCGGCAATCAGGATTTCGTATGTGGCCATCGATCTAGGGATCCTGTTCTGTACCAGGCGCAGGGGGTACGGGAGACGCCTGGCGGGTAACTCATGGCGCGAACGGCAGGGCCGCCGGCCGGGATGGCACGGCGAAGTCCGGGGTAACAGCAGCTTCGTCGTGCCCGAAGCGGCGCCAAGGATGCCGAGCACGCCCCGGGTGGTCAAGCCAATTGCCCGGTCGTCCCCGCCTACCCTGGCTGCCAGCCACGACAGTATGTACCAATCCGCCGCGCCTGCCCCTTGGACTATAGGAAGGTATGCAAACGCTGGTGGACCTCGTCCTGCTCATCCAGCGCCAAGCGTCGCTTGCCACTGAGGTAGTGCAGGCTGAACACATCCAGGTAGGCATCCAGGGCCTGCGAGGCCTGGCTGTCGCCGGCCAGCTCCAGACACATGGCGGCAACTTCGGCGGTGCAGAAGTGGTCGTCACGCTTGGAGCGGCGCAGGCGGTAGCGCGACATCTGCTCGGCCTGCAGGCTCAGCACCGGGAAACGGTCGAGATAAGGGCTCTTGCGGAACATCTTGCGCGCCTCGGTCCAGGTGGCGTCGAGCAGGATGAACAGCGGGCGCTTGCCCGGTTCGCGCAGCACCTCGCTGACCACACGGTCCTCTTTGACGAACTCGCCGGGGAAGACGATGTAAGGCTGCCAGCGCGGATCGTCCAGCAACGCCAGCAGGCCTTCGTCCACCGAGGTACGCAGCCAGCCGAAGGCGGAGGTATCCTCGATCACGTCGGCAATCAGCCAACCCGTGTTGGTCGGCTTCAGTGGCTCTGTGTCATGCATCAGCAGGCACATGCCGGCCTCTGCCGGCACTCGCGGTTTCCACGCGCACAGGCAGTGCGTGGCGATCACCCGGCAATCCGGGCAGCGCTCGGCTCGCGAGCCGCGGGCGACAAAGGGTTTGATGCTGCGCGCCAGGCGCTCGGCGCGCAGCCGCGCTACCGCGTGGCTCATGGCTGCAGGCCTTGGCAGGAAGATGGAAGGGGCACGACGACGACTCGGTAAAAACAAAATGCGAGTCTACCAGAGCGTACGTCATTTGCCGTGCAGCCCTTACGGCCGCTCCTTTATAATCAGCGGCTCAGGCGGCCGGGGAACCCCAGCAGTTTCATGGAACGCCGCCCGCCGGCGCAGGTCAAAGCGCCAGTCATCGAACCAGGAGAGATTCATGCTGCGTCTTATCGTCCCGACCCTGAGCCTGTTGCTCGCCCTGCCCCTGGCCGCCCAGGCTGCCTCCAAGCAGGAATACGAGCTGACCCAGATGCTGCAGAAGGTCGCCAAGGAAAGCAGCGTCGGTACCCCCCGGGCCATCAACGAAGACATCCTCGACCAGGGCTATACCGTCGAAGGCAAGGCGCTGGTCAATCACCTGAGCGTGCGCCAGGAGCATGCGCAAGGCATGCAGGCCAACCCCGCGCAGGTGCGCAGCCAGCTGGGTGACAGCGTTTGCCGTAACAATGGTTACCGTCAGCTGATGTCCAAGGGCGCGGTGATGGTCTACCGCTTCACCGTGTACAAGACCAACCAACCAGTCATGGACCAGGCATTCGACGCTGCCAGCTGCGCGGCTGGCAACAAGAAAAAGTGATTCAGGCCCGCTGATCGCTGTCTCTGGCGCGCCGCTGCTCATCATCGGCGCGCAACTCGGCCAACAGGGCCAGCAGGTAAGGCGAGTGCCCCTCGCCCCCCTGCAGCCGACGCAAACACTCCCCCTCCAGGCTCAGGTGATGAACCTTCGCCTCGCGCTCGAGCAACTGCAACAGTTGCCCGTCCACCTCGATCACCAGCCGGTGCATACCGCCACCTCGCTGCATCACTCTTCCGCCTCCAGTTAACCAAAGCGCTGCCATCATCGGATCCAGTCTGACAGGCGGTATTGCACGCCTGTGGCGGCACGAGTGCGCCCCAGCGTCTAGATTGATAACGAGTACCCATAACAACGACAACGCGATGGAACTGCCACTGCAACAATGGCCTTGAAGGCCTACTGCAACGCTCGGGGGGCACACTCGAGCCACAGCAGCCAGCGACACACGCAGTGTCGCGGCCGGGACCTGCCATCGACCCGGTCAGAGGTTTTGCTGCAGAAGGAGACGTTGAATGCCTTACCAATCGAACGAGCTGCTGTTCAACCATTTCAGGGACCACGGCATCGACCTGAGCAAGATCGACGAGCAACTGCAACTGGTTGCCCCGAACAGCCCCAACCTGCCGCTGTACCGCGACATGCTGCTGACCGTGCTGCGCATGGCCCACGACGACCGCAACCGCTGGAACGCCAAGATCACCCTGCAGGCCCTGCGTGAACTCGACCATTCGTTCCGCACCCTCGAGCATTACAAGGGGCGACGCAAAGTTACCGTGTTCGGTTCGGCACGAACGCCGTTGGAGCACCCCATGTATGCGCTGGCCCGGGAGCTGGGCGCAACGCTGGCACGTTCCGACCTGATGGTGATCACCGGCGCCGGAGGCGGCATCATGGCTGCCGCCCACGAAGGCGCCGGCAGCGATCACAGCCTGGGTTTCAACATCACCTTGCCCTTCGAGCAACATGCCAATGCCACCGTCAATGGCACCGACAAGCTGCTGCCGTTCCATTTCTTCTTCATTCGCAAGCTGTTCTTCGTCAAGGAGGCCGATGCGCTGGTGCTCTGCCCGGGAGGCTTCGGCACCCTTGATGAGGCGCTGGAAGTACTCACCCTGATCCAGACCGGCAAGAGCCCGCTGGTTCCGGTGGTGCTGCTCGACTCGCCCGGCGGTAGTTTCTGGCAGGACGCCCTGGCCTTCATCAGCCGTCAACTGGAAGAAAACCGCTACATCCTGCCCAGCGACCTCAAGCTGGTGCGCCTGGTGCACAGTGCCGACGAGGCGGTGGAGGAAATCAACCAGTTCTACAGCAACTACCACTCCAGCCGATGGCTGAAGAACCAGTTCGTCATCCGCATGCACCACCCCTTGAGCGAGGCCGCGCTGCATGACGTGGAGGAAGGTTTTGCCGACCTGCGCCTGAGCGGCAGGTATCACCAGCAGCCTGACAGTGGCGCGGAGCACGAAGAAGGCAACTTCAGCCACCTGACACGCCTGACCTTTGCCTTCAACGGCCGTGACCAGGGTCGCCTGCGCGAACTGGTGGACTTCATCAACCTGTCGGAGAACTGGGCCAAACCCCAGCCAATGCACACCACCCAACGAGCCCGGGAAGCCCTGCGGGTGAACTGAACGCAAAATGGCCCACATGGCTGGCCCCGGTCGGGGTCAGCCATGTGGGCCATCAATGCTGGTCACGCTTCAATAATCGTCAAGATCGCGCCCGCTGAGCAGCCGACCGATCATTTCCATGGAAAACCCACGGTAGGCGAGAAAGCGCGTTTGCTGTGCGCGGCTGCGCGGGTCATGGGGGAGTTGCCCAGAGAACTTGCGCTGCCATACCTCCTTCAACCGCACCGCCCAGTCCACTTCGCTGTCACGCAGTGCCTGGTCGATATCGCCTCGGTCCAGACCTCGCTGGCCAAGCTCCTCACGGATACGCCCAGGGCCATAGCCTGAGCCGGAACGATAGCGTATGAAGCTTTCAAGATAGCGGGCCTCGCTGAGCAGCCCCTCCTCGGCAAGCCGATCAAGCGCGGGCTCGATCAACTCATCGGTAGCACCGCGTTGACGCAGCTTGCGGGTCAGCTCCACACGACCATGCTCGCGGCGTGCGAGCAGGTCCATGGCTGTCCGCCGAACGGCGACGGGGGTGTCGAGTACGACGGACATGGAGGCAGATCAATAACCGGCGTCGGCGTCAGCCAGATCATCGGCATCTGCTTCGGCGGCACCGGCCTTGGCGGCCGCTGCTGCAGCGGCGGCGGCACCGGCGGTCAGCAGCTTGTCGCGAATCTGCTTCTCGATCTCGCTACCAATGGCCGGGTTCTCTTGCAGGTACTTGGCGGCGTTGGCCTTGCCCTGACCGATCTTGTTGCCCTGGTAGCTGTACCAGGCACCGGATTTTTCAACCAGGCCCTGGGAAACACCCAGGTCGATGATTTCGCCGTTGCGGTAGATGCCCTTGCCGTAGAGGATCTGGAACTCGGCCTGGCGGAACGGCGGCGAGACCTTGTTCTTGACGATCTTGACGCGAGTTTCGCTACCGACCACCTCGTCACCTTCCTTGACCGCGCCGGTACGGCGAATGTCCAGGCGCACGGAGGCGTAGAACTTCAAGGCGTTACCGCCGGTGGTGGTTTCCGGGCTACCGAACATCACGCCGATCTTCATGCGGATCTGGTTGATGAAGATGACCAGGCAGTTGGCGTTCTTGATGTTACCGGTGATCTTGCGCAGCGCCTGGGACATCAGACGGGCCTGCAGGCCGACGTGCATGTCGCCCATCTCGCCTTCGATCTCGGCCTTGGGCACCAGCGCGGCCACGGAGTCGACGATGATCACGTCGACGGCGTTGGAGCGCACCAGCATGTCGGTGATTTCCAGGGCCTGCTCGCCGGTGTCTGGCTGCGAGACCAGCAGGTCGTCGACGTTGACGCCCAGCTTGCCAGCGTATTCAGGGTCGAGGGCGTGCTCAGCGTCGACGAAGGCGCAGGTGGCGCCGTTCTTCTGGGCTTCGGCGATGACCGACAGGGTCAGCGTGGTTTTACCCGAAGACTCCGGACCGTAGATCTCGACGATACGGCCTTTCGGCAGGCCGCCAATGCCCAGGGCGATGTCCAGGCCCAGCGAACCGGTGGAGATGGCGGGGATCGCCTGGCGCTCGTGGTCGCCCATGCGCATGACCGCGCCTTTGCCGAATTGGCGTTCGATCTGACCCAGGGCCGCAGCCAAGGCGCGCTTCTTGTTGTCGTCCATTGAAATCCTCACGTGTTCGACGTGGCCCTGACGGCCGGAATAACTGTATAAGTAGCCAGTATTATTCCACAGGGATTCGTTTCCGCAAACCCCCGTCGGGCGAATTACTCCGCACCAAGCTGTAACAAGCCGTCTAACGCGGCGATCACCGTCTGTCGGCGCACCGCTTCGCGGTCACCGTCGAAGTGTCGGCGCTCGCTGCTCACGTGGTCGCCGTCGGCCCAGGCCAGCCACACCGTGCCCACCGGCTTGGCGGCTGAACCGCCGTCGGGGCCGGCCACGCCGCTGACCGCGACCGCAAAGCGCGCGCCGCTGGCGGCCTGGGCGCCGCGCACCATGGCCTCGACCACCTCCTGGCTGACCGCGCCCACCTCGGCGAACAACACCCCGGGTACACCAAGCTGGCGGGTTTTCTGGGCATTCGAGTAGGTGACGTAGCCGGCCTCGAACCAGGCCGAACTGCCGGGGATGCGGGTGATAGCCTCGGCGATGCCGCCGCCGGTGCACGACTCGGCAGTGGTCACCTGGGCATTGAAGCGCCGCAGGTGTTCGCCCAGGCGGGTGGAGAGAACAGTGATCGGGTCCATGATGGGCTCCTGGCAAGACTGCGCCCTACCCTACCACTCCCGCCCCTTCTGGCAAGCGCTCAGGGGGCCAGGGCACGGATATAGGCCTGGCACGCCCGCAAGGCGATCAGTCCGCGGTCGCCGTCGTCGGTAATAGCGATAATTCGTCGAGCATGCGCCGGGTCAAGTCGGGCGCGTACGGAGCCATGATCCACGCTGGCGGCGCCGGTGGCGGCAGGCACTGGGGCACAGGCGGTGTCGCGCTCGACCAGGACCGACAGGCGCAGATCGGCAGTAGCAAGGCGGTCACGCAAGCGAGCCTGAGTGTGCTGGGCATCGGTCAACTCCTGGAAATGTTTGGTTTCGCTGTCGTGCAGGCGTTGTTCGAGGCCCTGGCGCTGCTCGCGCTCGGCCAGCAGCATGCCGTGCAGCGCCTCGGCCTGGTCCAGGCGCTGCTGCACCAGCGCTTGTTCCTGTGCGGCCAGCTGGCGACCAAGGCGCCAGCCCTGCGCCTGCCAGGCCACGGCAGCGGACAACACCATCAACCCAATGCACACCGCCAGTTGCAGGCGGCTCAGCACAGCACCTCCCGCGCCCGCGCCCACAGTTCGAGGCGTTCGGACAAGCCGTTCAGGCCACCGTTGATATGCCGGGTGATGCGGTTGAACTCGCCCTGGTCGGCCAGGGCGTTGAGCCCACGCGAGTGCCAGAACCAGGCCGCCGATTCGCAGGCCCAGCGCGGCTGCTCGAGCATCTGCGGTTGCGCCAGCAGGCGCTCGTCGCCAAACAGCGCACGGCTGCAGGCCTGGTAGTTGTTGCGCCCGGTCACCTGGATCAAGCCACGGCCGCAATAGCGCTGGCCGTCGCCGTCGGCTTCGGGCGTGTTGCCCAGGCGCAGGGCCAGGGTGCCGGTGTCGTAGCGGGCCAGGTACTTGTCGTTGCCCAGCTCCTTCACATAGCGCAATTGGCCGGACTCATGGCCGACCTGGGCCAGGAACGCGGCAACGCGCTTGGGGTGGTCGATCTCCCAGTTGGCCATGGCCGTGTTCAGCGCCGGCAAAAACGCGGCGACGCGTTGGCCGGCGAGTGGGTAGATCTGCTTGAGTTGCTGTTCAGTGAGCGACATCGGCGCATTCTCCATTGCGATCGGATCGAACGGCGGCCAGTGCCGCCAGTGGCTCGCTCATGGGCGATGGCTCGAAGCGCGTGGCTTTCACATGATTCAAGGTACGGCATCGGCCGCATTTGATCTGGAGCTCGGAAACCGGGGTGACGCGGGCCAGCAGCTTGTGGCACTGGCCACAACGAAGGTCGATGAACATATGACGATGATCCTGAAGCGGATTGAGTACCAACAGGCGACTATAGGAAGCGCGTTTGCCCGCAGGCACCGGGAAACCATCTCCACCCTGCCTCAGGCCTTGAGCGTCCCCGCCCGCCTGGGCGCGGAGCCCTTGGCCCTGGCCTTGCCCTGGCGACCGCCATTGCATTGCACGGTGGTACGCCAGCCGCTGCTGGTGAACACCTGCTCAACCGACTCGATCAGATAAAGGCCATCGAGCCCGGCAAGGAAACCCTGGACATCGATGGCGCGTTCGGCGAACAGATCGGTACGCCCAGGCATGTCCAGGCGCACGCTGGCGGTTTCGCGGTTGAAGCTGGCCAGGCGGGCACGGGCGGCCTGTTCCGCCGCCGCACGGTTGGGGTACAGGTGACGGTCGGTGTAGACCGGCTGCAGGCCGTCCGGGGCATCGCCATTGACCAGTTCCACCGCCTGCAGGCGCCCGCTGGCGCTGTCCTGGTGGCGGGTCCTGACGGCCTTGTGGGTGCTCTTGTCGGCCAGGCGGAACTGCCACTGGCTGACCTGGGTGCGTGTAATGCCCACCACGTCCAGAGGCTTGCCGCTGGCGCTGTGTCCACCCTGGCGCGGCAGCACCAGCAATTGCCCATTGGCGAGCTTGGCGGTGCAGTCGTGCTGGCGCGCCAGGCGGGTGACGAAGTTGAAGTCCGACTCGCTGTACTGGTCTACCCGCGGCACCTGCACGGCCACCGGGCACACCGCCTGCCATCCGTTGCGGGCGCCGATCTCGGCGACGATGCGCTGCAGCGTCGTGTTCTCCCAGCTGCCGCTGCGGATGGTCTTGCCGCTGCCGCGCAGGTCACTGGCCTTGCCGCGGATCACTAAGGTGTCTGGCGGGCCCGACAGCTCGACCTCATCGACGGTGTAGCGGCCCAGGCGGCTCAAAGGCTGGCCGGCGTAGCCCAGGTGCACCTCCAGCAACGCGCCCCTGGCCGGCAGCGCTACGTTGCCGTCACGGGCATCGATGCGCAGTTCGAATTCGTCCGACTCGAGGCCAGGTTTATCAGTGGTGCGCAGCAGCAGCAGACGGTCGTTGATCAGGTTGGTGATGTCGTTGCCGTCGGCGGTGATACGGAATTGGGGTTGCACGATTGAGGCTCCGATGTCAGTCCCACAGTTGCAAGGTTTCGCTGGTCGTCATCGGCAGTTCCGGCAACAGGATCCTCACCCCGGCTCGAAACGGCTGCGCCTCGTCCGCCAGCCCCTGGTTGGCATCCAGCACGGCCTCGACCGTGCCGGTCAGGTGGCCGTAATAGTGCTGGCAGAGGGTGTCGAGCAGGTCGCCCTCAGACGTTGTGCAGGTCTTGGCCATAGCTCACGAACTCCAGTGAAAACCCTTGTTTGCGCGGAATGCCGCCGGCCAGCAGGACGCTCTGCTCTTCCTCGATGCTGGTCAGGCACCAAGTGCCGAGCACCTCGCCGTAGCCAGTGGTCAACGACAGCGGCAGCAACTGGCGGCCAATGCTGCGCAGCGTCTGCAACTGGCCGAGGCCACCCTTGAAACCCGGGAAGATCGCCCCGCGAATGCTGATGGTCTCTTCACCCAGGCTCACAGCCTGCTGCGCGGTGTCGCGGCTTAGCCGCTCCTGGCCGGCCCAGCGGAAGCGGGTCTGCCGGCGCAACTGGTCGAAGGCGGCGGTATCGAGGTTGAAGTAGTACGGCGCTGAACCGGCCTTGAGTGGTTGCATCACCAGCAGGTGGGGGAATGGCTTGACCGCTTCGGCGGCTGGCGTCGCCTCGGGCGCGAAGCCCAGCGTCGACAGCACGCCGTTCACGGTCGAACGCACCTCCCCCACCACCCGGCGGATCGCTGCCCCGGCCTTGGCGGCATGGGCGGCAAAACCGTCGATGCGATCACGCACCTGACGTACCACCGCCACCGCCTGGTCGTACTTGGCCACCACCTTGGCGACCCTGGCCTGGGCATTGCTGATTGCACGCATCGTGCGTTGCAACTTGGCGCCGATGATCGGACCAACCACCGGCAAACCTTCCAGTTCTCCCACAGCGCCCTGTATATGGCCGATCGCGTCGTTCATCGGATCGAGCATGGCGTCGGCACGCCGACGCCCTGCCTCTCCCGCCTTGACCAGGGCGTGCAGCGTGGCTTGCAGCTGCTCCAGATAGGTCATGGATCCTCCTTAAAGTGCGATATGTGGGGTGTCGGCCAACTGCGCCGAACGAGCCTGGCGCATCAACTCTTCCAGCTGACGACGGGCGATGGCCTCCAGCTGTTGCAATACGGAAGGGTCATCGAGGCTGTTGCTGAAGGTGACCGGCATGTTGGCGGTGAAGGTGAACTGCTGGTTGATTGGCGCGGGTGGGACCGCTGGCGTTGCCGTCGCTACCGGCGGCGCGGGTAGCGGCGGCTGTGCTGCAGGGCTATCCATTGCCCGTACTGCCTCCCCCAGGCTCGGCTTGGCGGCAGGCTCTTCCTTGCCCGAACCCAGCGCCTTGCCCAGCCAGCCGCCAATGCTTTCACCTCCCATGCTGCCCAGCACGCCACCGATCAGGCCACCGATCGCGGTGCCAATCACCGGTACCACCGAGCCGATGGCAGCACCGGCCGCAGCACCGGCCAAACCGCCTCCCAGGCCACCAGCGGCGGTGCCATAACCCTCGAGTTTCTGCTCGGGCGAGGCATCGCTGTTGTAGGTCTCGGCAAGTTGCAGGCCGGTGTCGAGCAAGGCGGCGCCAGGGATGCGCCTGAACACTCGCCTTGCCGCCGAGGCGCTGGCATTGCCGGCCCCTGCCCTGCCCATCAGGCCAGTGAACGCAGTACCGGCGGGCCCAACCGCGCTGGCTGGTGGTGCAGTGGCTGGCGGGCTGTCCGGGACAGCTTCCTGAGCCTCGAAGTAGGCCGCCTCGTCCTCGGCTTCGTCGACCTCTTCTTCCTCCTCCTCTTCCTCCGGCTCCTCGACATCGTCACTGGCTTTAGGCATGCGCGTGACAGCGGCAGGAATCTTGGCCTTATCGGCAGGAGCATCGTTGGCGGCGGGCTTGTCGGAGAACAAGCCATGGAGCGCCTTGCCAGCCAGGCCGCCGAGACCTTCGCCGATCATCTCGCCGATCTCACCGCCGTACTTCTGGATCTGCTTGTTTTTGGTCAGGCCGCCCAGGAGCTCCGCGCCCAGATTGCCGAGTACGCCTCCAAGGGCTGCACCTACGGCCTCGGCCTTGTCCTCGCCCTTATCCTTGAGCATGGCCAAGCCAAGCTTGGTGACGCCCTTGGCCGCCGCCTTGCCACCGTTCTCCTTCAGGCCCTTGGTGATCTCGCTGCGTCTTTCCGGCGTTCGGCTTTGATAGTACGAACGTGCTCCCCAGGCAGCGCCAGCGGCGACACCGACAGTACCGGCACCTACCGCTCCAGCCTTGAGCACCGTCAAACCCGCATTCGCCGACTCCAGAGGCACACGCCCCTGCTCCGCACTGCGCGCCTCGGGCGGATCACCCCGGGCCGGCCGTGGCGCGGTGCTCGTCCCCTCCAGCAAGGCCGCCTTGCGCTGCGCCAACGTCGGAACTGCTGATTCCTTGGCGACGGCCGCACTCGAGGCCACCACCACCGAACGCAGTTCCAACGGTTTGCGTCCAAGTGACAGATACAGCCTGCGCAAGCGCTCGACCTCATTCCCCTCATGGCGCAATCGCTCGATCTGCGCCTCATGGGCTCCTGCCTGGTCGTTATCCAGCTGCCTTTCAGCCTGGCCCACCTTGTCCAGCTCGAGCCCCAGGCGGATGACCTCACCGATCAACCGCCCGAGCCGGGTACCGTCCGTTTGCTTGCGCAGGTGCTCGACCTGGGCACGCAAGCTGTCGACGGACCTGCCCAATGCCTGGTCGCTGGTGACGCCGAGGGTGAACACCTGTGTGTTCGCCATGGCTTCCTCCTTGTCACTCCGCCAACCACCAGACCATGTCGCTGAACGACATGGTCATGATTTCGCTGGCGGAAAAATTCAGCTCCTTGGCCAGCCGCCTGGCGGCGGCCTTCTGCCGGGCAGGGTCAAACCTCGTCGTCCTGCACCAGGCGAAAATAGCCGCTCTGCAGGCGGCTGTAGTCCTTCAGGGCCAAGCCTTCGAGGTCCTTGATGCCGACTTCGGCGAGCGAAGCGAACAGGTTCAGTTCGCGCTGCTCGTCGTCAATTGCGCCACCAGCCTGTGCGTTGCGGATGTCACGCACGGTCGGTGCGCGCAGCGACAGACTGTCGACCTGCACGCCATTGGCTTCGCAGGGACGCGACAGACGCACGGTCACGCGCTCGGCGTTGACGGTCAGCCATTGCGGCAGTTTCTTCGCTTGAGCCATCGAACGTTCTCCTTAAAGACCCAGGGCGGCGCGCTGGGCGGCCAGCTGGTCGACACCGTCGATTACCCGCTTCATGCCCAGGGCGTCGATTTCGTAGACCAGGCGGCCATCGACTTCGAGCTTGTAGTAGGTGACGGCGACGCTGTGCTTGATCTCGGCCTTGTCGCCGGACTTCCAGTCGCCCATGTCGATCTCTTTCAGCGAACCGCGCAGAGTGACGATGACCGGGTTGATCTTGCCCTTGAGGCCCTTGAAGGCGCCGCGGAAGGTGCCGTTGAAGGCGGTGCCGTCGGCCAGGCCGAAGAACTTCAGCGACTCGCGACGCACGCCGGTGGTGGTGAAGGCGGCTTCCTGCTTTTCCATGCCCTGGTCCATCTCGACCGGCATGTCCATGCCGCCGGGGCGGTGCTCTTCCATCTTCAGGGTGAGCTTGGGCAGGGTCAGGCTGGGCACGTCGCCCTGGAAGCTGACGCCATCGACGAACAGGTTCAGGTTGGCCAGTGTTTCGGGAATCATTGCCATGTAGGTGCGCTCCTTAAGCGACAGAATCGAGGACTTCGGTCAGCCACTGGTTGGTGACTTCGACGCGGAAATTTGGGTTTTCGGCAGGCGGCACATCGGTGAAGCGGATGTTCCAGTACACCTTGCCCTGCTCCAGCTGGCTGGCGGTGTTCAGCTCCGGATCGGCGAAGACCTCGAAGTTGATGATCGCGCCTTGGTTCTTCAGATCGCGCATGAAGGCCTGCAGGCCCTCGGTGACGTCCTTGACGTAGGTGGCGGTGATGGAGCGGTCGACAGCCCACTTGTGGCCGTAGAGGATCGCGTCCATGACGATGTCCATGGTCCGCACGCGGGTGACGAAGGCCCATTTCGGGTCGCTCGACAGGGTGCGGTTGCCCCACAGGCGGAAGCCGTCGTCGCGGATGATGGTGGCGATGTTGGCGTTGTTCAGCAGGTTGGCGCGGCAGGTGTCGTCGCCATCAAGGAACTCCACGGCGCGGGTGGTGCCGGTGATGCCGACGAACTCCTTGTTCGAAGGCGAGGCCCAGAAGCCGTACTCGCGATCGGTATAGGCAAACAGGCCGGCGACCCAGGCCGAACCCGGCGCGTCGACGGTAGCCTCTGCGGCGTTGTCCCAGTAGCGCACGCCCGGATCGACCAGAAAGGCACGCTTGGCGCCGAAATTCTTGGCGTAGGCGATGGCCGCTTCGTCGGTGGTGTTGGGGCCGTCGATGATGGCGATGGCGCGCAGTTTGTCGGCCAGGGCCACCAGCGCGGTACCGACGGCCTGGGTGGCGCTGTGCTTGGGGGTGACCAGCAGGCGCGGCTGGGCGTTGAAACGGCTCTTGCCGTCGAGCAGCGCCTGCAGGCCGGTGCGCTTGCCGTCGGCCAGCACGTTGCCGATGATCGCCGAGGTTTGCTCGGCGGTGTCTTCGAGCTTGGCCACGCCGCAGGCGACGATAACCGCCTTGGCACGGCTGTAGATGGCGCGGCAGGCCTTGGTGATCGCCGCGTCCTGGCCGAACGCCGCGACCGCTTCGCGCTCGCTGGTGATCAGCACCAGGTCATTGGCCTTGGCGGTGATGCCCGGGCCTTCGGTGAAAGTGTCGACCAGGCCGATGATCGAGGACGACGGCAGCGCGATGCTGCGGGCGCCGGTGTCGACGTTGGTCACGGTGACGCCGTGGAAGAATCCACTCATGTAGGTTTTCTCCAGATTCAGATATGAAAAAGCCCGGCGGGTGCGGGGCCTGGACGGGGTGGTTCAGGATGAACAACGCCCCAAATATGCGGGGTGTCTTGAAAGGCAGAAGTCACTTGGTTTCGGGACTGGTGATCAATTCGATTTCTCGCACCAAAGACTGATAGCGTTCGAATCGGGCTTCGCCATCGGCAATATCCAGCTCATGCTTGCGCATGCGCAATACCGCCAGAGCCTCCTGGTCCAACCGTTGCTGTTCGGCCTGCTGAATGATGAGGTCCGCAGCCTCGGTGCAGGTCAAGCCTGCAGAATCCGCGAAACTCTTGATCCAGATGCTGGCATCGCCTTGATAGCCGGCATCCTTGTATTGTCGGGCTGCATTCTCACGAGAACGATGCTCTTTTTCGAAGCGGCTCCAATTGGCATAAATCGAGGCCACCTGGTCATCGATGAACGCCTGTAGATCCGACACGCTCGGCCACTCAGCTTCTCTTTCCAAGATCACGGGCGGGCAGACACTAAAATCAAGAATCTTATATTCTGACTGCGCCTGAAGAAGCTTCTCATAAAGTTCCTGAGATATCTTCATTGCGCCCGAGGGAATATGCTGATGAACGTCATCATTGTAAAACGAGCGCTCACCCTTTACGACGAAGATTGACATCAAACTCTCCTCAGTAACCGATTGCACGCCACTGCACAGTGCGACCATCATAAACATTGGTATCACAGAAAGCTTGCCCATCAAACCCTGCGACACTTGGCTTCCCGATACTTACCGACTGTCTATCCTGACGATAATAAGACACTCGATCATAATCATCGATCGTCACACCAATACTGGCAACGACAGACAAACAACCATTTGGAAATCTAAGCGGAAATACCGTATCGATATTTGCCGAAGAAACATTCGCCGGCAGATAAATGCTCCCCCACTGTTCGATTAAGCCATTAGGACTCTTAGCCCATCCGTTCGCGGCAATTTGCGAGGCATAATCGGCAGTATTTGAAAGGCCACCGGCGATCACTGCATACGTGTGATCAGCATTACATACCAACATCAAAGGTGGTTCATTAGAACGGATCGTAATGGTGTCATATGCACGAGACCCAATTGCGATGTACCCCCCTGCCACAGCAGGTTTATGAACTGTAATGGTGCCATCCCCAGACCCAACGGAAAGGCAAAATACTGAACCAATCGGAATACCCGAGGAAGGTAGTACCACAGTACTACTCCATATCGGAGCACCGCCACCATTCATATAAACCATTCGCCCGACTTCAGACAGGGTCAAGGTTGAACCTGACGGAAACCCTGTGACATATGAGGGAAATGATAATCCCATTTCCTTGACGAACTGGGTGGTGGCCAAACGAGTCGAAATATCCCCCCTCACAGGTGTCGTGGCGGTAGGGGCACCGGTAAATGCAGGGCTGGCAAGCGGAGCCTTGAGCGCTAGCACAGCATCTACCTGGCTCCTTGTATAGACATCAGTCAGCCCGTATCCGGCTACCGTGGTTGGATTGGTCGCGGTAACTACTCGCCCGTACTTGTCTACCGTGACACTACGATAAGTCCCTGCCGACACACCGCTACGACCGAAGGCCATTTCATAGTTCTGAGCACTGACACCCAAGGTCGTCGCTCCATCGCTGACCAACTGCCAAGCGCTATCGCCATTAGCCGTGCCCTTCTCGACCAGCACCAGTAGGCCAGGTGTGACCTTGGCATCGCTGTCGGCATCGCTGCAGCGCGTCCATGCGCCTGCGCCCACCAAGTAGATACCATTGTCCTTGGCCGCCGTCTGATCCTTGACCAGCACCCGGGTCCCCGCCTGCAGTGCAACTCCATCGATGGTCTGCAGCCCACTCAAGGTAATCGCCGCTGTGGTCGCGACCTGCACCGAATGCTTGAAGTCCTGCCGCGCCAATTCCTCGATGACCCACTCACGAGTAGCCAGGACCACAGCCGGATCGATCTTAAGCTGCACATTGCTGGCACTGCTGACGATCAGATTCATGCGCACCACTTGGGTACGCCCGGAGCCCTGGCTGAGCAACGGTTTGTAGGTCGGCGCGCAGTTGGCCACGGCAACCATGTCGCCATCGGCGTCGTACAGCGCGATCTCGCGGATCCACTTGCCGCCGACATCCGCCGGAATGACCTGCTCGGCGACGATGATCGCGCTGTTCTTGTCGTCCACCTTCAGCTGGTTCAGCGGCGCCCGGCGCCATTCGTTGATCAGGCTGGTCTGGGTGGCGTTGGGGGTGGGGTCGGCGCCGTTGGCGTCGCCCACGCCCATCTGGGTGATTTTCCACGGGATGCCCAAGGCATCCGCGTTGGCCTGTTTCGCCGCGCCCACGTTGGTGAGGATGGCGTAGAACTGGGAATTCTGGTCAACCATGTGCAATGTCCAAGGTATCGATTGTGTGTTCCCGGCCGCCGCGACCAATGGCGCCACTGACGATCAGGTCAGGAGGTGCCGGCGGGTAGACGTCGAGTTCATCGCCGTCCTGCAGCGCGCAGCCGAAATAGAGACCGCCACGGCTTTCGAGACTGATCGCCAGACCGGTCATGTGGCGGCTGACCGGCCGGGCGTCGTCGATCAGCGACGACAGTTCGTTGTAGGTTTCCTCGCTGATGCCGGTGTCGGTCACCCCGACCTTCAGCGCAAAGGTCCCCGGCACCCCGGCCGGCTGGGCCTGCCACCATTCCTGCACCTCGATCAGGTAGCCGAACGGTTCAACCACCCGCCGCAGGGCGCCGAGGGTGCCCTTGTGGGCGTGGACGAAGAACGCCGAGCGGATCACCGAGCGCTTGATCGCCTCGCTCCAGCTGTCGTCCCAGCGGTCCACCGACCAGGCCCAGGCCAGCTGGTAGAGCAGGTGCGCCGGGCAGGTGTCGGGGTTGTAGAGGGTGCGCAAGGCGGCCTTGAGGTCTTCGTCGGCGGCCACCTCGATGGCCCGCTCCAGTGGCGTGCGGTTGAGCGGCAGAAGACTCTGCATGTCAGCCACCCCGCCGCAGTTCGATTTCCGTACACCAGGCGGCCTGGGCCTTGCTCGGGCGGATATCGCTCCAACCGACCAGCTCGACACGGCTCACGCCGTCGATATGCAGTTGCGCGTCGATCCCCGAACGGGCGACCTCGACGCCCAGGCGTCGGCGCGGGTTGACCCAAGCCTGGAGACGGCGTCGGCACTCGCTGAGGATCGCCTCGAACTCCGGGCCGTTATCGGCCATGTGCAGCACCGCCTCGACGCGGTATGGCAACACCTCGGCGCTGCGCACATTGACCCGGTCGGCGACCGGGCGGATATCGTCGTCGTTGAGGTAGGCGTTGACCTGCGCCAGCAGCTCTGGGCTGGCCACGCCGTCGCTGTCCAGGCTCAGCACAGTGACATCCACCACGGCCGGCGACGGGCTTTCGGCGGTCGCGTCGGCGACCCGCCCCGAAGCGTTGCGGGCATGGAGGATGTAGCTGTTGCGCGGGCCGGCGGTGGTCAGGCCTTCGTAGACCAGCTGCACCCGTTCGCGCAGGGCGTCGTCGGATTCGAGCACGGCCTCGGTCGGAGGGATCGTGCTCGGGTTCGCGACCTGGATCACCAGGCGCTGCAGGTTGACGTTGGCCGCCAGTTGGTCGAGGTCGCTGCCTTGGGCGTAGGCCAGCAGCAGCGCCTTGGCCGCGTCGTTGATGCGCGCTCGGTTGAGCAGCTTGCGGTAGGCGCCCACTTCGAGCAGCTTGGTCACCGGGTCGCTTTCCAGGTTGGCGGTCCAACCTTCCCCCATCTGGGTGCGGAAGCTGGTCAGGTCTTCCTGGTAGAGCACCTCGAAATCGAGATCTTCGAGCAGTTGCGGCGCGGGCAGTTTCGACAGGTCGACCTGGCTCATACAGTTACCTCCACCAGGGCGTCATCGCCCAGGTAACGGCCGCTCAGGGCCAGGCTGACCTGGCCGTCGAGCACGGCCACCACCTTGACCCGCTCCAGTTGCAGGCGCGGTTCCCAGCGCCCCAGGGCGCGGGCCACCTCGGCCTGCACCGCGCTCTTCCAGCCTTCGTTGACCGGCAGGTCGACGTAGCGGCGCAGCTGGCTGCCGTAGTCAGGGCGCATGCGCCGGCTGCCCAGTGGTGTGGTGAGGATGTCTTCGATGGATTGACGCAGGTGGGCGACGCTCGACAGTGGCTGGCCGGTGCGGCGATCCATGCCGATCATGGGGCACCTCTAGTCCCATGCTCATCCAATGCGCGGATATGCATGACGTTCTCCTGATATGAAAAAGCCCACGAGCGTGGGCTTGGGATTCGACTCGACAGGGTCAGGACGGCAGCGCTGGCCAGTCGATCGCGGCAGGGTAGCCTGGCTGCTCTAACACACGGTTCAACGCGATGCGGTAGCGCTTCCATGCTTGCAATCGAACGGCCTCGGCCTCGTGGGCGTCATCCAGCTCGACGGCATCTTGTAGCGGAGCGATGGCGGCGTCGGCAAGGCTGCGTAGACGCGCGATTTCAGCCTGCGCAGTACTGACAGGATCGGGCGTCAACAGCCTTTGGTAGTACGCTTGGACTTCGGCTTCGGTCAGCGGAACCAGTGCGTTTTCGATATACGCATCCTGTGTGCCATCAACCTTGAAGGCATGGATCATCGCCAGGCCATCCCATGGCTCGTCACGGTAATACTTCATGTGCGGATCAAACATTTCGACCTCCTGTCATCGCATTTCGAACCAACTGTTGAGTGGCCCCGGGTTGTTGCCAACGAACAAACCATACGCCGCGCCCGCCGGGACAATGATGGCGCCACTGTCGATGTACTGACCTGCTGCGCCGCTGTAGGACCCGGTGAGGGTGACGCCACCGACGACCCACTGCAGGTATGAGTTGACCTGGGTGGCAGGACCAACCAGTGCCTTGACCTGGATGGGTCGTCCGCTGTCGTTCACATAGGAGGTGTTGAGTGCCCGGGCGGTCGCTTGCCAGCCCTGCCCCACGGTCCCTATCGGCGTGGTATTGACCCATGCCGTCCAGACGCCCCCAATTACCCGGCGCATGGCCGTGAATTCATTGGTGACCGACCAGGCGACCTGCACGCATTCACTGTTGGCCACTCGCCACATGGTGCGCACTACGCCATAGGCAATGAAAGCGGGTCGGTTGACCGTGGTATCGACGAACTGACAATCACGGTTGTATTCGAAGTTCAGGTTACTGGAAACACTCAGCCGAGTGGTCGGGGCACACTTCTCATACCAGCTGGTCCATTTGCCATTGATCAGCATTCGCTGGTAGAGGCTGCTGTCGTTGTAAGCGGTGAACGTCTGCATTGAGTAGCTACCTGCCACCGAACAGACACGCAGGTAACCGTTGGTATTGAATGGCAGGACACCAAGGCTTTTGCCTTCGACGTAGTAGTCTCCGGTGGAGCGCAGCGCATCGATGTCACCCTCCACCACGCCTGGGGTGAAGCCGCCAATGGCGAAATCCCCGACCTTCAACACACGGCCAGTGGTGGAGTCGCCAGTGGACGTGGTCAGTGCCGCGAAGGCCGCTGTACCCAGGTCGGACGAAGCAGGGGTTGAACGCCAATCGGTCCAGGCCTGGATATTGGCATTGAAGCCTCGACTCGCCGACTTGCCGGTCATGGGATCCAGCGCGATCTGCACAATGAACCCAACGGCTGTCTGTGCCACACAGACCACTGGGTAGGTTATCCCTGGCGGAAGGTGCGCCGTTGTTCCACTCAGCGCGCTGTACCAACCTGGGTTGATCGCCTGGTTGAGGTCGGAAATATCCCGGGTAGGCGAAATGGGCGCTGTCAGCCCCATGTCGTCCATCATCTTGAAGTTGTTGTTGATCCGCATGAATGCGGTGCGCAGAACGTCACCGTCCGCGCCGCTGGGAGGGGTTCCCAGCTTGATCGAATCGAGTGGCATATGACCTCTTAGTATCCTGTTAAGTCCAGAACCAATCCGTTGTTGAAGGCCGCAACCGAACCCTGGTTACTGCCCAATCCTGGCCCTGCGAAGACGGTGATGCCCGGCTGTATGGCCCACGCCGCCAACCCGGTCAGGTCTCACGACAAAGTGGTGCCGCTGACCGTGGCGCGCTCGCAGCACAATGGATCAATGCTTGTGATTGGCGGTGTTGCCGGCTGTGTCGATGATGCGCCCGCCGCCATTGATGTCGCCGCTGACCAACAGCGGGCCGTTGACCATGACCTTGCCGGTCAGGGTGATGGCACTGGCGTCAAGGCTGATCGCATTGTCGCTGACCAACAGGGTGCTGGTGCCGACCTGGACACGCGCGTTGCCGGTGGGCAGCTGGATGTCGTAGCGCCCGGCCTGCCAGTCATAGCTCAGCGAACCGCCGTCGGCGAAACGCCAGACTTCCACATGGTCACGGTCATCCGGTGCGCTGCCGGCATTGCCATACAGGCCAGGCACAAAGGTGCCTTGCGCCGGCTCGCCGCTGGGGCTGAGCAGCACACCCTGCTCGCCCAGGCTCGGTGCCCGCCAGTGGCGGGCCTTGCCGGCGGCCTGGCTATGCCAGCGCACCCAGGCGCTGGTCCAGTCGCCGTCGCTTACCCGCACCCGGGCCGCGGCCAAGTCCACCGCCACCACCGAGCAGGGAATCACCAGGCACGCCAGCATGCGGTCATGCATCGCCGTGGCGTAGCTCATGCCTGATCCTCCGGCGCCCAATAGGCCAGCTGCTTTTCGGGGCCGGTGCCTGGGTCGAGCCCCAACATCAGGCTGCCAAGAGACTGATTGGACCAACCCCAACGTGGCTCGCCGCCGCTGGTCATGCGCAAGTTTGTCTTTGTGAATGCTGTGCGTGCGTCATCACCGTCTGCGCCCTCCGGGGCAGTGCCAAACTCTAAGCTTTGTTGAGCCATTCGTCCCCCTAATATCCAGTAACATCCAAAATCAAGCCGCTATTAAATGGACTAATAGCCCCTGACGACCCGGGCCGAGCAGTTATCGGACCACCAAATTGCTGAATTACTCTGTTCGACAGCGTGAAAGTGTTATCCGTGGGGGTAATACATTGACATTGCCAGTACCTTATAATTGCCACCGGCTGCGCTGAGGTTCCCACACCCTGAATGAAATGCCCGGTACTCTGCACGCCCATGCATACAGCCAACTTCCTACCGGAGGGCGCTGAACCGGAATAAGTAGGGACAGTCGGTGGATTACCCACGTCAGACACGACCAGATCAACAGAATACGAACTCAAAACTTTCATGTAGTTATTATTACTATTGAACACCTCAGTGCCTGCGGAGCCCCACACCTGCAAACCAACATTTCCAGGGCGGACTCCAAACTCCACTTGGTCAAAAATAAAATATTCGACGGTAGCTCCCACATGATTCGGCAAACCAAACACATTAAACCCGGTATCTGTTGTTAGATAGCACACGTTCACCGGGGATCTGAGCGCTAAAACCGGCTGCCTTGCACTTACAGGATAATTGATCGTCGCGTAAGCGGCCTGTTGATACGGATTTATTCCCGTAAAGTTCGGCCGATTCAAGACTACGGTACCCTTCTGAGTCAATACCATGCTTTTGAAGCATTCATCAATTTGAAGGGTGCCGCTAGCATTTAGTATTTGAAGCCCGGCAGGCATCAGTACACTCCATACACAATAGTGCCCGGAAGAATCGCCCACTCAGGCAGCCCCGGAAAGTCCCAACTAAGCACAGTTCCGCTTATATCCACCCTTACTGTCCGTTTTCCGGAAGCGTCTGCTGAAACGTTGCGTTGCTGCACAAAGGCCCAGCCGGTGCCATATACCCCAAAAGCCGGGACCTGAATACTGCCAGCGCTAGAGCCAGAGTAGATCTGGCCAATGACTCGGGTAAGACGATCAGTGATATCGACCGTCGTTAAACCCGTGACATTAAACACCTGAAGCCCTTGTGACATATCAACTCCAAATACCGAGGCGCACGTGCATGCGCGTCGCATCATATGCGGTGACACGTTGATGGGTGATATTCATTCCTGCCTATCCTGGCTGAACAATATTCATCTCAAATTCATTGATCATGAAGTTGATCCCAATACCCTGTTGCCCTGCGATGTGGTTCGAACTTTTCAGTTCCCCCAGTGATGATGTCTGCCTGGATAACGATCGCGCTGTTCATGAAACCTGCCGTGGCCAATACGTTGACCTCAAGCTCCACCAACGCGCTCGCCGTGGCGTAGCTCATGACAGATCCACTGGCGCCCAATAAGCCTGCTGCTTGCCCGGACCGGTGTCTGGGTCAAGCCCCAGCATCAGGCTGCCAGGAGGCTGATCGGGCCAGTCCCAGCGCGGCTCGCCGAACAGGATTGGCTGTTCCCAGCGCACCTTCCAGCCGGCGCCGTCGTACTGCGCTTGAACATTGCGGCAGGCTTCGACGAAGTCCAGCCCCCACAGTTGCTGACGCAGCAGGTCCATCAGCTGCGCGGCCAACTCGCTGCCCTGCAGCCGCGCCTCGGGTTGGGTCGGATCCAGGGTGATGTCGGCCTCGAAGGTGGCAAGCAATACCGAGCGGCCATCGCGTGGTGAGCCGTCGGCAATCATGCGCAAGATGCCATGGCGCAGGGCGGGCAGCGCGGGCATTGTGTCGGTGCGGTCCTGGCCGTCGACTGAGGCCAGCGCCGGCAGCGCTTCGCGCACCCTGGCAGTCAGCGTCGCACTGAGTATGGAGAGCTCGCTCATGGGCGATTCCTCATGCAGGAAAGTGGCGATCATTGCGGTGCGGTTGGCCACTCGAGGGTTTCAGGAAAACCGTCCTGGTCGGCCAGGCGGTTGAGCGCCACGCGGTAGCGCTTCCAGGCCCTGAGGTTGTCCAGTTCCAGAGCGCTGGCCTCTTCCAGGTCAACGGCATCCTGCAGGGGGGCAATGACTTGATCGGCCTGGGCGCGCCGTTTGGCGATCTCGCGCAGGGCAGCGGCCAGTGGATCGGGCTGGGGTTCCGGTAGCGGCTCGAGCGGTAACGCCTCGACCGCCACGTGCAAGGTCAGGCTGTGCTGCAGATCGCTGGCGACACCGTCGCGGCTGACGCTGATCTCCAGGATTGGCGCGACATGTCGGATACGCACCTCGACACCGGCATCCAGCGGGTTGATCACATAGCCCCAGCCCTCAGGCGGCGGCGCCATGCCGAGGGTGCCTTGCACCCGGTATTCACCGATGCCGGCCTTGTGGCTGCTGATCGTGTTGCGCCCCAGGGAGGTCACGTCGATGACCTCGCCGGTCGGGCCGTTGAGATTGATTGCGGCTCGGGTCATGGTCAGATCGCCTTGAGGGTGCCGTCTGCGGCACGGGTGGTATTGCCGGTGTGGTAGATGACATTGAAGGTCGCCGTGGCGAAGCTGCCCGATCGCAGCACCAGGCGGGCCTCAGGCGCCTGTCCGAAGAACAGCTGCCCGCCACGGAATTCGCCTTCGCTGTAGGGCACCGTGAGCACCGAGCCGTAGCTGATGCCGGTGGCCCCGACGTACTGGGTGTTGGGTGTGATCAGCGAGAAACCACCCTCCATGCGGTTGATCGAGTCGCTGTAGGGAGACGACTTGCCACCCACGCCAAACGCCCCGACCTCCAACAGGTTGCCTGCCGCCTGCCCGACGTTACGAGTCGCGGCGGTGCCCAGGCCCAAGGCCGCGCGGGCCTCGACGGCATTCTTGCCACCAGTGCCTCCCTGGGCGAGGGTCAGGGGCGTGACCAGACCGGTCAACGCCTTGATATCAGCGTTGTTGCCCGCCGCGGCCTTGGTGGTCTGCAGGTTGGCATCGGCTTGGTAGAGTTCGTCGAAATTGGCGACGGCCTTGACCCAGGCGGAGCGCTGGGTGTCGCCGCCGGTACCGCCGGGGGCGGTACCGAGGTTGATAGTCTGCTTGGCCATGTGTATTTCCATGCTGGGCCGTTCGCCAGCCGCTGGCTGGCGCTACGGGTAGAAGAAAGGTTGTCGCCGGGGAACCCGCGCTATCGTCAGTAGCCAGAAACGCTTGCGATGATCAGGGGCGCCATGGGGCCGGGTTCAGGGTCTGGCATGCTCGCATTGGGCTCCAGAAACATTTCGTCGGACCAGTTGCTGTCCTCGATGACCGCCAGGCGACGTCCCAGGCTGACCCTGCCGTGATCGACACGGATCATGTCGCGCTGGACAAAGGTCGTGGTGTGGAATGGCGGGACCAGGTAGTAACGGCGGTAGTACGCCAGCCCGGCGGCATAGGTGTTGCCAGGCACCACCGGGAAATCCAACCCGGCCTTGGTCACCGGCCCGGCATAGGCGATGCGCAAGGTCTTGTGGCTGGAGTCATAGAGCAATTCACCGGTTGCCGAATAACTCTGCAACCCCCACTTGCTAGGCATGATCGGCGCCTTGGCGAACACATAGATCGTGATCACCGTGGGGTTGAAGCAGGCGAACCGCACCACATCCTTGTGCCCCAGCCCGTACTCCACCGAGATGTACTGGCCCTGGGTATCCCCCAGCAACAGCACACCGTGAGCGGGCAAGGTCACGTCGGCACCGGCCATCAGTGTCCGGTTGAACGGATCGAATCCTGCAACCAGTGCAACCGTACGCTTGTGCACCAGGCTGAGTACCGGATTGTTGCCCGTCAGTTGAATGTGATTGCCCTCGGCAAAGACTTCCAGCCCCATCAGAACACCCCATAGATAATTTTCACCGAAACGCTGTAGCCGTACTGCGCATAGGCGCCCGTATAGCGGAACGCCGGAAAGCTCCAGCTGAGCGTTTGCCCCTGGAGCTTGACCACCGGATAGATCAGCTCATACGGCAGCTGAAAGTTCGGTGGCCGTGACGGCAACACCTCGGGGTGGAAGAAATAGAACGGCTCGCCACGCGCCAGCTCCGGCACGATCAGGCTCCCTGCACGGGTCCCGGTCACTACCGAGCCGAGCAGGGTGCCCAGTCGGTTGCTGGTGTCCAGGTTCGGGCTTGCGTCTTCATTCCAGGTTTGCAACCCGAGCTTCATCCATCACCCCCAGATACCCATGCGTACACGCAGGGTGTTGTTGGCATCGAAGATCTGGATCAGCTGGTTGGTGATCACCAGGCGACCCTGGCCATCCACCGAGCCGTTGATCTCGAACGCGCCGCTCTTGTCCAGGCGCCAGCCGGTACGGCCGGCGACGTAATTGTTCGACTGGATCACGTTGCCGATCTTGGCACTGGAAATCGTGCCGTCCTGAATCAGCGCCGAGTTCATGAAGACCTGGCCGTTGTTCACCGAGAACGGCGTGAACAGCTGGCCACCGGCCTGGGTGCCGACCACCGAGAAGTTGTCGGCGCGCACCAGGAAGCGGCTCTGTTTGTCCTCAATGCCCAGCGACACGCCAGCTGCCACGTACTGGCCATCGTTGGTCACCTCCATCTTCACCGACCACATCGTCGACAGTTTCTTGTCGATCCCGACCTGGGCCTGGCTGAGCTGCTGCACCGAGGCGTTGGTCTGGCCCTGCTGCACCTGCACGGTGTCCAGCTTGCGTGCCATTGCCAGACCGTCCTCGATGCGCGCCGACTGCTCGGACCACACGCCGACAAGGGTCTGGGTGGAACCCGCCAGGTCGCTGCCGCTTCCCGCCAACGGCGGATTGACCTGGGCGTAGATACCATCCAGGCGCGTGCCTTGGGCGGTGACCTTGCCGTCGAGCTGGGTCGCCTGGGTCTGCAGGGTACTGATGGCCTTGGCCTGCCCTGCCGCCTGACCTGCCACGTCACCGACGCGACTGGTCAGGTCGCTGATGGACGACCCCTGGGCGACCAGGGTCTGGCCCTGCTGGCTGACCGTCGCACCCAGCTCGCTGATGGCACCGGCATTGGCATTGTCGGCCTGGGTGACCCGTCGCGCGACAATGTTGCACCACAGCGAGCGACCGGTACCGTTGGCCGGCTCGGTGCGGATGAGAATACGCCCCTTGACGGTGCCGGCCGGTGCCTTGACCCGCCCGCTCAGTTTGCGGAAGCCCTTGGTGCTGGCGGCCGGGAAGCTGAAAGCCGCCAGGTAGCCCAGGTTCTTGTTGTCCTTGTCGTAGAACTGCATCTGCAACTGGGCTGTCTGCCCGGCCGCCATTTCATCGGAACTGACCTCGGCCGCCAGGTCGAACTGTTCCTCCGAGCCGCAGAGAATGTTGTTGGTGGTGCCGCAGAAGCTGTTGCCATAAAAGGCGATAGCTTTGCCATAACGGGTGCCGGCCAAGTTGGCCGGGACGACAACCGCAGGCGCCGGATACAGCTTGGCGTCGAAGGTCCAGGGCTGGGCGTCGCCATCCTCGAAGTCGCCCTTGATCACCAGATTGTCCGGCTGCTGGCCCAGCGCGGCCTTGAGGCCTGTGATCGCCGAAGCCTGGCTGTCGAGCTTGCCCTGGGACTCACTGACCTTGTTGCTCAGCGTGGTCAGGGCCGCGGCGTCCGCCTTGCCCGACAAGGCGCTTTGCAAACCGGTGAGCTGGGTGTTCTGCACCGTATTGACGCCTTCGGCGGCGGTGATCTGGCTTTCCGCCTTGCTCATCCGCGCCGCCAGGCCGTTGCTGTCCTTGACCACCTGGCCGACATCCAGCCAGTAGCCGGCACTGGGCGGCGGCGTCTTGATCGGCACCGCCTTGAGGGCCTGATACAGCCCCTGGGCCTGACGCACGATATCGCCAGTGACATAGGCCTTTGCCGAGTCGTAGCTCAGCGCATTGGCGGCGCGGGCGACATCGTCCAGGCGCGTTTGTACGTCACTGTTCAGGTTCTGCAGACGCTGGTTCACCGAACCATTGCCCGTGCCATCGATCAGCTCGATACGCTCGAACAGGTGCTTGCCCAGCGCCGACTCGCTGATCTTGCCGGAGAAGTAGCGGTCATAGTCGCTCTGCTCGGCGCTGGACTGCCCACGCACGCCGATGCCCTCCGGGTACCACTTGCCGACGTTGCCGCTGCGGTCCACCAGGCGCGCCCAGAAGAACAGCTGCGCGCCGGCGGCCAGGCCCTGCAGCTCATGCTCGGCCTGCGGGTAGGCAAAGTCGCCGAGCTTTTTCGCATCGACCCGATTGGCGCTGCTGCCATACCAGATTTCCGTACGCTGGGTATCGCCTGTACCTTCGGGGAACCGCCAGTCCAGAGCGATGGCGAACACCTTGCTGGTGGCCAGCAACTGGGCCACTGCCGGTGGTGTGCCGAGTTTGCCTTTGAGCGGGGTCAGCTCGGACAGTTTCCAGATCGAAGTGATCTCGCCGACGCTGATCGAACGGACCCGCGCCAGGTAGTCACCGGCGTAGATCCCGGTGACATCGACGCTGGTGGCCCCGCTGCGCGGCAGGCTGATCCAGTTGCCGTCGTCCTTGCGCCATTCCACCTCGTAGGCCACCGCGCCGGGCACCGCTGGCCAGGCAATGGTCAGGGTGCTGACCGCCAGGCCCTGGCTGACCGCGTGGTTGCTGCTGAGGCTGACGCTGTTCGGCGGCGGCACCAGGTTGATCGGCGTGACACTGATTGGCCGTTCCTCCAGCCGCGCGCCGCTGTCGATGTGGGCAAACTTGCTCGGCTCGTACTGCACCGCGCTGATCTCGTAGACCCCTGGCTCGGGTCGCGACACGCTGGTCACGCGGTACAACGGCACGCTCAGGTCCGGCGCGTCCAGCGCCCAGACCAATTCGGCCTCGGGGGCGACGCTGTAGGCGGTGGTCAACGTCAGGCGACGACCTGCGACCGCCTCAACCGTTCGCGCCTCGCAGGTGCCGTCGGGCAGGTTGAGAATCAGGCGGTCACCCGCCTTGGCCTGGGTATCGCGGTCGAGGGTGACCTGGCGGCCACTTGCTGCGGCGATCCGGCCGCCGATAGCGCGTCCGGCCAGCAACTCGTCGGCCACCGGAATGACGAAGCCCGGCAACGGGATGCGCCCGTCCATGCCGACCCGGAAGCTGATGCCACGATCACGGGCATTGGTCGCCAGCGCCCACTTGCCACGGCGTTGAGCTTCGGATTCGCGGGTGCAGCCGATGGCGCTGATCTCGAGCGGATTGTCGCCGTAGCGGCGCTGCAACTTCTCGTCGGTGACCACCGTGACATCGGTGTCGTAGCTGTTCAACGGATTGTCGTAGCTGATCAGCGCGCGGCTGTAGCGGCTACGCTCCGAACCACTGGAATAGTTGAACTTGCCGCCGATGACATTGGCCCGGGTGTAGGCGAAGTCGAAGTCGGTGGCCCGTGGCATGTCGGCCAGACTGTACAGCTGGCCCTGGGCCCAGTAGGTCATGCCGCGGTAGATGCCGGCGATGTCGCGCAGCAGCGACCAGGCCTCGGCCTTGCTCTGCAGGTTGAGGTTGCAGATGAAGCGCGGTTCCTGGCCACCCTTGCCATCGGGCACCAGCTGGTCGCAGTACTGGGCGATGCGGTACAGCTCCCACTTGTCGACCATCCACGGCTTGATCCTGCGGCCGAGGCCGAAGCGGTCGTTGGTGCAGATACCGTACGTAACCCAGGCCGGGTTGTCGGTCCAGGCCTCCTTGAAGGTGCCGTCCCACACGCCGATATAGGCACGGGTGTCCGGATCGTAGTTGCTCGGGACCGGCCACTTGCGGCCCCGGCACTCCACGGTCACCGCCGGAATGTTGCGGAACTGCTCGGCGGAAAACTCGATGTACAGCAGCGCGGTGTTGGGGTAGCGCAGCTTGGCGTCGATCACCTCGGTCAGGCCGGCGAGTTGCATGGTGTCGGCGACTTTGTTGTTGTTCTGGTTCGGCGTCAGCCGGCGTACGCGCAAGGTCCAGCCCGTCTGGGCCGCGGGCAGGTCGATACGGCGAGTGCGTTCGTAGGTGCTGGTGGTCTTGCCGTGCACCGCATCTTTGAGCACTTCCTGGTAGGCACCACCATCGGTGGCCACCTCGATCACATACTCGATGCGATGGCCATTGATGTTCCCGGCACTGTCCATGGCCTGAAGCGCCGGCCAGGCGAAGCGCAGGCGCACCGCCGACAGGCGGGTATCGCTGATGGCATGTACCCAAGGCTTGTCGCTGCGTAACTCGATACCCTGGCTGATCTCGTTGTCCACCGAGGGGATACCGGGAATGTGCGGTTGCTCCACCGAGCCTGTGCGCCACTCCCACTTCACGCCAGGGAAGTTGTAATTGCCCTGCTCATCCATCAACGGCGTGCCGTCGAGGTATATGTCGCGGGGCGTCGGCGTGCCAGCGAACTCACCTTCACCGATGGCCAGGAGCATTTTGGCGACTGCGACCGAGCGCAGGCTGTCCGGCGCCTCGATCGGCGTCTTGGGCTTCTTCTGACCACCTTTGCGGCCGGTGATCACGGGTCTGTTGGTTTCGCCCATGTATTCCTCCAGGCGTAAAAAAACCGCCTCAAGGGCGGTTGGCTGAATGGGGTTGCGCCGCAAAGGGCCACGGCCTGAGGCGCGGGCCATGCTCGGCGGATGTTCAATAGCCGGTGACGTCGATAATCATCAGCGTGGGTGCTGGCATTTTGGGTGACGGCGATATCATCTCTCCAGCGGTCGGCCCGGTTACCAGCCAGCCCTCCACCACCCCCGTCTGTGGCCCCAGCATTACGCCGGTGCCTCGCAGAATCATCCAGGGCACCCCGCCAAGGCTGGCTGGGGTCATTTGCTTGGGAGAGTGCCCTATCCCCGCGGCATACCGGCGCGCTGCGGTGGGCCAGGGCCGGCGCGTGCCGATGGCTGCGTTGGGCACTACATCGACGATCCTCAGCAACTGGCTGTCCGAGTCGAATGCGAGCGCTCCTTGTTCATCGAACAACTGGAACCCGGAGCGTGAAGAGGCCGGTACCTGCTCGCTGAAGCCGAAGATTTCCACCGGCGCCGGAGTCGATACGCGAAAACGCCAGACGTTGCCTGTCCGCGCCTCGAAGATGATCGACATGGCAGTTGCCGAGTTGAAAAATACCGAGCGGGTAGGTTCCGGGATGGCGACATCGAAGTAATAGGAGGTTCCCGCAAGCGGGCTGGTCATCGCGGTGAAGGGGCCACTGTAAGTCGTACGAAATGACAGCATCGACGTGCGTACCTGGGAGGTCAGTTGCCATCCTCCATCATCCCTGAAGACGGACAGGCCGACGGTCATCAGAACACCCCCACGCTGATACGCATGCTTCGTCGGGGCAGATAGTTACGCCCAAACTTGAAGTCGACGAACACCCAGCTCACGACCCCCTGCGCATAACTGACCTGGGGTAGCACATACAACGTCCTACTGCCCAGATCGAAGGAGGTCTCCTCCTGAAACAGAAACACGCTGCCCAGCTCAGTATTGGCGATGGCACGCGCCCCATTGTCGGTTGTGCTTTCGAAGACATCGATAATCTTGCCCACACGCATCGAACCGTCCAGCATCAGCGTGCCATGGGCATCCCATGTTTGAAGACCCTGGTTCATGTTCGCTCACCTGTACACTTTGCTGCCGCCCTCATGCGCGGTCCTCGGCATAGATCGCCGCGCTGATGATGGCGCCGCCCCATCGCCGCTTGCCCACGCACAGCGGCACCGGGTTGCCAGACGCCGTGGTGTTGCGCGCCGCGCCAAAGGCGTAGCCGGGGGTATTCTCCGGCGCTTGGCTCATGCTCAGCCCTTTGGGCTGCGGGCTGAGCAGCTGCATCACGCCGCCAAGCGCCATCGCCGCGCCCATGTGGGCGACGAACCCGGCGGTTCCCTCCGAAGCGAAGGCGGCGCCGACACCACCGCTATAGATGGCGGCTGCGGCAATCATGACGATACCGACGATGGTCTGCAGGGTGCCCGCCCGCTTGCTGCCGATGACCACCGGCACAATGCGGATTTCTTCCCGAGCCTGGAAACCCAGCTCTGACTCGCCGACATTGCGGCGGTCGTTGAACACGGCAAACTCCAGGCCACGCGAGCGGGCATTGGCGAGAAAGCGCTCGAAACCAGGCACCAGCACGCACAGGGCCTTGATCGCCTCGCGCGGTGTGTTCACCGCCAGTTCGAAGGTCTTGCCGAACTGGCGCAATTGGCCACCGAGTCTGACGCGGGTCAACGGCGAATCAATGGTGGTTGCTGACATGGCAACTCCTTCTGCGAAAAGCGGCTGCCCGGGGCAGCCGTATTGACCGAGCCATGCCCTGGCCTCACAGGCGATCCTCGGCGTAGATGGCGGCGCTGACGATCGCCCCGCCCCAACGACGCTTACCGATGCACAGCGGCACCGGGAGGCCGGTGGTGACGGTGTTGCGGGCATTGCCAAAGGCATAGCCCGGCGTGTTCGAAGGGCTGGCGCTGAGCTTGAGGCCCTTGGGCTGTGGGCTGAGCATCTGCATCACGCCGCCGGCCATGAGGCCGGCGCCCATCTGCACCGCCCAGGTCTGCCCGAAGTACATCCCGCCGACGATCATCACCGCCCCGACGATGGTCTGCAGGATGCCGCCACGCTTGCTGCCGGCCAGTACCGGAACGATACGGAGCTCGCTGGTGCCGCCCAGCGCGAAGGCATTGCTGTCGACGTTGCGGCGATTGCGGAAGATCGCGAAACGCATGCCAAGACGGTCAAGCCGGCGGATCTCCTCCTCGAAACCTTCCAGGGTGTTGCGCAGGGCCCGGAACACTTCCCAGGCCTGGCCGCTGTCCAGGCGGCGCCGGTGTTCCCGGCCAAACTTGCGTGCCAGGACACCGGACAACTTGATGGTGGTCAGGGCTGGCACATTGATCACGGATACAGCCATCTAGGGCCTCCTGTGCGAATCTGCATGAATCGAAAGCCGCTCATTCGCCAACCTCGGCATCGCGGTGGCGCAACACCAGCCGGGTGCGATCCAGCCACGGCCCACCGAACACGATCACTTCGCTGGGGCGCCCATAAAGATGGTGCAGCAGGAACGGGCCGGCACCAGTGGGCGTCCATTGCTCACCGGGCAGGCGCGGATCATTGCCCAGATAGATACCGGCATGGTTGGGGTGCGCGGTACGACCGATAGCCATGACCAGCATGTCGCCACGTCGCGGGGTGTCGACGGCGACGAAGCCGGCATCGACATAGGCCTGCTCGTACAGGCTCGGACCCTGGGCATCCTCCCACCAGCCATCCTCGCGGGCATAGGGAGCAAAAGTCAGGCCCCATTCGCGCTGATACCAGTCGGCGCATACCTGCCAGCAATCCCACAGGCCATGCACAAAGGGACGCCCCAGCAACGGGGTGTCGCCCTTGGGCAGGATCGTGCGCAGGTCGCCTTCCGGCCAGGACAGGATATGCCAAGGCAGCCCCGTGGCCTCGCACATGGCCAGATCGCGAGTGGACGGCAGGCTGCTGGCGTCAGGATGCGAATGCACCACCGCGACAACCTCCCCGAGGTCTTCCGCCGCCGCGTAGTCGTGCGGATCGATGCGGAACTCTTCGCCGGGTTCGTTGGCGGTATTGCGACAGCGTTGATAGACCAGCCGCCCGGCCCGGTCGATGACCAGCCCACAAGCTTCGCGGGGGTAGTCCTCGGCAGCATGGACGCGAATCGCCTCGAGCAGGTCAGGTGCCATGTTTCAGCTCCGGGCGATCAGCGAGACGGCCGGGAAGCCGCCGTGGGGCAGTTCGGCCGCCTCGCCGAAGCGCAGCTTGCATGAGCGCAGCCCCCCCTTGCAGCGATCCTTGGCCGGATCGTCGGTGGGACGGTCCTCGTCATCGAAACGCAGGCTGCCGGTATAGCCGCAGTTCGGGCCACGGTAGCCATTGGTCATCGCCCAATGGCAATAGGCGGTCATCTGTCGGCCTGGCAGGCCGTGGCTGTCGATCTCGCCGGGCGAGGACAGTTCCCACTGCACCTGCTCGTCGTCCTCCTGGGTCTTCTGGTCGAGAAACCAGATCTCCAAGGCCTCCTGGGTTGCATCGGCCTGGCTGTTGCCAGTCGCGAAGTTACGCGCGTCCAGGTACTGACCGAGGGTCTGGCGCACGGTCAGCTTGAACTTGAGCAGGTCCTCGAAGGCCAGGCACAACGCCGTGACCCGGCCATCGACGTTGCCGGCGGTGAACTTCGGGCGGGTGGCCCTGCCATTGCTGTTGGCACCGATGCCGTCGATCTGCACCGGCCAGGCGGCATACTCATTGCCCTGCCACCAGATCGAACGAGCCGGCAGGTCAGCCGCGTCCAGCACATCGGGTTCATGGGTGATGGCATGACCGTGAAAGCGCAGGGTATCAGCACCGAACTCGCTGCCGTCGATCTCGAACAGCACGATTTCCGCGCCCGGTTCGAGTTTCTGGATGTCATTGATCAGCGCCATGGCGGCTCTCCTCGGTCATGGGTGAAAGGCCTGCTCGAACGTCGCGCTGATGCTGTACAAGCCACCACCCTTGGCGGTGGGCTGGTAGCCCTTGCAGCGATACAGGCCCGGCTTGCCCAGTGGCGCGGTCCAGCGGAACGCGCGGCTGCCAGCGTGACGGTCGAGGAACTCGGCGATCGCGCGGATCTTGATTTCGTCGCCGATAAACACCAACGGCCAGGACTGGCTGCGGTTGTTGATCCCGTCGGCCACCGCCTGTTGGTAGCCGTCGCCGAACTGCACCGTGCGCACGCGGTACTCCACGGTCCCGGTCGGTTCGGTCTTCGGGCTCCAGGTAAAGGTTTCCATGTGATGTTCTCCTTGCTCAGCGGCCGTGAATCGCCGACCAGATCTGCCCGCCCGGCATCAGCTCGCGGGAAATCTGTTCGCTGGCGCCCTGGCGGGCGGCACCGGCATAGGCGTTGGCCAGGCGTTGGGCATTGCCCTCGCCGGCCGCGCTATTGCCGTCGCCCGCGGCCACGTTGATGGTCTGCTGGATCACCACTTCGCTGCTGTGGCTGGCGCCGGAGCCGCCGCCCAGCGCGCGAACGCCCAGCGCGCCATCGGCGCCGCGGGTCAGTGGCATGATCGCTTCAGGGCCGGCTTCGCCGAACAGCGCCATCGGCGCCAGGGTCGGCGTGGTCGCGACGCCGTTGGTGAAGGCGCCCCCCTTGGCGAAGGCGGAGCCGCCATAGGTCATACCTGAGGCGTTGAGTTGCGGGGTGAAGGTGGTGCTGGTGCCACCCACGGACATGCTGGTGGCAGTTGGCGCGGCGCCACCGCTGAACCACGAACCGACCAGGTTCATGCCGAACCCGAGCAGACTGCTCAGAGCCTTGGAGGCTGCAGTCTTGGCGGCCAGCGCGGCCATGTCGGCGATCACCGACTTGGCGAAGTCAGAGAACGACAGCTTGCCGGTAGTGGCAAAAGTCTGCACCGCATTGCCCATGCGATCGAAGACGCTGGCAAAGACCGCTTGCGATTGCGCCGCGACGTTGCCGGAGGTCTCCAGATACTCCTCCCAAGCCGCAGAGGCGCCGACCATCCAGTCGCCACGCGCCTGACTCATCATGTCGTAGTCGTTGAGTACCTGGTTGGTCATGTCGGCATGCCGGGCGCGCATGTCCTCCAGCTGCTGCTGGTAATTCGCGCCATCGGGGCCTGCGGCACCCAGCGGGTTGGCCTGCTCGAACTGAGCCCGTTCGGCGTAGTAGCCTTCGTCCACCTTGGACAGCTGGTCGGCCAACCCGCCCTGGCGCTTGCTCATGCTCATCTTCGCCACCTCGAGCTCGGCGCTGGCGTGCTGCTTGCGCAGCGCCTCGCTGTAGGGCCGCTCGGGGGCCTCCTGCACGGCCTGCTCCCAGCTCGGTGGCGCGTAGGCGGACTGGAAGCGATCCAGCGCTCTCCTCGAGATGTCCAGGCTCGAATCGGCGACCGCGCCTACGCTCTTGAGGTACTTGGTATTGAAAGCCTCGACATTCTTCTGCATCTCGCGCAGGGTGCGGTCACTGAGGGCCGAGGCCCTTGACAGTGCCCGTTCGAGGCTGGAGAGGTCGATCGTCGGGCTGAAACTGGCAAGGTTGGTTGCCATGGGCCTACTCCCTGATCATGATGAAACCCGCCGTGGCGGGTTTCGTGAAGAAGGTGGTGCCGATCATCAGCACCACTGCTGTATGGCACTCTCGAGCGACACCCCTTGGCGCCGCTCGTGAGGCATGAAATCGATCAACTCGGCAGTGCCGCCTGCTTGATGGTTGGCCTGCAGCGCCAACATGGCGATGCTGGCTTCCAGCCGGCGACCGCCGTGCAACGAGCCATGGCGCTGGATGTACTGCGCCCAGTCCCTGGCTTCTGCGTAGCTCAGCCGTTCCTTGGCTTCGCTGATCGTGCGGCCGCCGATGCCGTTGAGCACCAGCTCATGCCAGAACTCATCGGCGGCCGTCAGTTCTTTGCCGGTGTATTGCCGGTGCCATTGACTTCGTTGATGGCGTTGAGCAGCACGAAGCCCAGCGAGGGTTCGAGGTTGAACGCGTCTTCGACGCCTAACGGCTCGTCCCCCTCCTCGCCGAGGCTGATGGACGCGGCCAGGTAATGCGCGTTGCGGCTATGAGACGACGCCTGTTCAGCGAACAGACGCTCGATCACTCCGAACGAATGACGGCGCACATGCACCACCAGGGTCTGGGCCAGCATTTCCCCGGTCTGCGGATCAGGCCGGTTCCAGACCACTTCCTTGCGGACCCGCTGGCTGTCGACGATACCGCCCAGGGCCTTGAGTTGATTGATGTTCATTCAGTCCTCCGGGCTCAGGCCTTTTTCGCCCAGGTGGAGCCGCCGGTGCGCTGGATGCTCACCGAGGTGGTAACCACCGAATTGAGCGCAAAGTTGAACGGGAAGTCGGCCACGTAGCCTTCGAAGGCGAACCAGGTACGGGTGGCTGGCAGCTCGAAGCCATCGCCTTTGCTGTTGACGGTCGGCGCCACGTCCTTGCCATCGGACCAACCCACTACCCACTTGACGGTGGTACTGCCCTTGGCCTCGGACAGCTGGTGCAGGCGAATGTGGCTGGCATTGGTCGGGTCGGCGTTCAAGCCGAGGGTGGCGGTACCCGGGGTGCGCAGGCCCTTCTGGTAGGTACGCTCTGCGGCATCGAGGGTGGTGTCCTCGATCTGCTCCGCCGGCGCGCCGCCCGGCTCGAACGAGGTCACATGCTCGACTTCCAGCACGCTGAGCGGGCCAGTACCGGAAACCGGCGGAACCAGTGCATAGATCTGGGTGCCTTGGGTAAGAATCGACATAAGGGTGTTCTCCTTGAACATGATGAAAGCCGTCGCGGGGAATCCCGGACGGGCGGGTACAGCAGCTGCAAGTACGGAAAGAATTCAGGCTGGCTTGGAGCCATCTAGGTAAGGAGGGGCGTCAGGATCAGGCTCACGGCTTTTCAGATATGCCACGAGTTGCTCGTTGCTGAGCGCCAGGCGTTCGATCGACTGCCCCAGGGCCGTCTGCACCGCTGCCTGGTTGTTTAGTGCGGCGAGCAGTTGCGCCAGTTGTGTTTCGTTCATGAAAACTCCCTGCTCACGGCCGGCGATCGTCAGCGTCTACGCCTGACACCGGTTGTTCAATGCCCAGGCGGCGAGCCGCCCAGCGCTCGTAAAGGCCAATGGCGACGTCTGCGCCAGCCATGGCGGTGAGGCAGCCGAAGGCACTGGCGCTCCAGATCGACATGCCGCTGGCGTACAGAAGCATTACCGTCGACACGCCGCAGACCATGCAGGCGCCAGAGCGCAGTGCCAGGCGGCGCAGCAATGCCCAGCCACGAGCACCGGCCTTGTCGGCCCGCCACATTTCGCCTGACAGGCCGCCCAGCAATGCCAGGACGATCACCAGCCAGAGCGGCATGTCGAGCAATGCCTGTTGTTCACTTGTCAAAGTCCTGTCTCCTTGAAATAAAGCCACGCTCAACCCTCCATCGACTGGATGATCGGCACGACGGGAAGATCCTCGGCCAGGACATGCAGCATCAACGTGCTGACCAGCCGATAGGGCTGGCCGTCGCGGGTCACGGTCACCAGCAGGTCGCCGGAGACTTCATCATGTTCAACCGCCACGTCAGCCTTGCTGTCCATCTGGCTGAGCGAGTAGCCCCAGCCCACGCTCACGGGGGGGAAAGGCACCAGACCGAGGCTGCCAGTCACCCGGAAGACACCTTCACTAACCAGTGTCGAAGCCAGGAGGGCGTCGGCAGGGGTGATATCGTGGGTGCTGCCATCATTGAGCAGCGTGATGATTGCGCGCATTCAGGCCACCTTGATCGTGCCATCGTTGCCAACCTTGCAGTTGGCTGTGTTGAGGGTGGTGACGACGTTAAACGGTGCCTGCACCAGGTTGCTGGGTGGCGCAGGAGCATCGAAGACGACGGTCCAGCCCGCCTCCAGACCGTTGTCCACGGACAATGCCCCAGGGTTGGTACAACTCACGGCAAAGCGCGGCAGGTAAATGCCCATAGGCAGCTTGAAGTGCAGATTTGCCTTGCCGTTCTCGGCGTAGACGGTGATCTTCAGCCCGCCCCCAGATGCCAGGGAACCTATGTTCGGCGACGACGTATTGACCAAGGCCACCGCGGTATTGACCTGGCCCAGATAGAAGTACCAGCTCATATCGATGGTGATGGGCGAGGTATAACCGTTCACACAGCCATGCAGCCTTACCAGCGGAGCAACTCCATCCTCGGCAGGCATTTTTGTCCGCAGCGTGAAGCTGGACACGATGGTGTGTGACGCCGCCACGCCCACTTCACGGTATAGCTGGCCCACCAGTGGTGAGTAGTTCGCCTGCAACGCTCGATCCCTGATCAGCGCCAGGTTACGGTTGACCTTGTCGAAGCCGGTGCGCACCGTGTCGCCGCCGACGCCCGTGGGCGCCGCGCCCATGTTGATGATTTCGAAACTCATTTCACCTCCGTTGCGATGAATTCCGTAGGAATGAAGCTGGCGGGACGTTGGCCCGCGCATTGCCTCGGCATTCCAAAAAGCCCGCTTCGCAGGCTTTTCAGTAATGCGTTGTCGAACCGCCGGCCACGACTGGTGACGCCGCACGGTTCCGCTTCAAATTAGTGACTCCGACCGCGGCCGCCTGCCCGCCGAATAACTGATCGTGGTGCTTTACGCTGCACACCCGGGCCAGTTGCCAACCCTCTGAACAGTCGAGGCCTGTTCATCGCTGCCTGTGTAACAACCGGTTGCTGACCGGCTTGAGATACAGGTTATGCATGCATGCATATGCAGTCAATGCATTTTTAGAAATATTTATGCACAGGCATTTGCCGAAATGCATGAAGGCCTTATCGGATGCGGTGTGTAGGGCTTTTCTGAGGGCGAAAAAAAACCCGCCGAGGCGGGTTTTTATCGAGGGTCGGTATCAACGAGCGTACATGCCCCACCAGAAGACGTGGCCGAGGAGGCTGATCTGTTCTTCCTGCATCTGCTGGAAGCTGTAGTCTTCGTCAGGGTGTTCGTCGCGGTTGAAGCTGCGCAGGCGAATGCCGGTAGGCAGGCGGTACACCTGTTTGACCCGCAGCTGCCCGTTGTGGTTGATGGCATAAAGGTCGCCGTCGATGATGTCACCGATGGTGCATTTGCCGGTGTTGACCCCGACCGTGGCGCCGTCGCGCAGCACCGGCAACATGCTGTTGCCACGCACCGTCACGCACTTGGCGTGGTCGAACTGCACGCCATTGTGGCGCAGGCTGCGTTTGCCGAAGCGCAAGCGAGCATTCTCGCTTTCCTCGATGACGAATCTTCCTGATCCTGCTGCCAACTCGACCTCACGAAGAAAAGGCACGGACACCTCGTCGTCCTCGACGGGTGTTTCATCGTCCCACAGGCTGATGTCGCTCAGGGCCGCATGGCCTTGAGTGAGAGGGGCCGCGTCACGCGATTCGCCCAGTTCGACGCGGCCGCGCAACTGGTCGGTGCTCACGCCGAAGTACTCGGCGATCTTCGAGACGTGCTTGTCCGAAGGATCGACGATCTTCTCGCTGAGAATCCGCGACAGGGTGGATTGAGGCACGCCCGTGCGCCGATGCAGCTCTGTGGGGGACAGGCCGTGGCGGGCGAGCAGTTCTCTGAGTACGGAGGCTACGTTGCGTTTTTGCATAATGCGCATAATGCAACCGTAACAGCGCAAATGCAATGGCCAGGCAAGCGGAAAACAAAGGTTGCCCCTCCCCCGGGCCATCGCTATCGTCGGCATCTCTTACCATGGATCGGAAAACGGCATGGACCTTTCGCCGCGACGCCGCTGGCCCACCTACCTGCTTGTCGGCTTGATCATTGCGTTGATGGCGGCCCTGAACATCCAGGACTGGCCGTCCTTTGAACGGCCACGGCGAGTCTTTAGCCGAGGCTTCGTGATGTTCTGCGTGCTGGTGGTGATCATGGAACTGATCCTCCTCAACCAGTTCTTCGGCCACCCGGGCTGAGGCCAACGCCTGACAGCCCGCGCAGATTTGCCCCACCCATCCAACCTGCGCCCAGCGGAAAAAGCCTGTACCATTGACGGTTTCGAAATTTGCCACCAGACCACCCGCTGTAAGGCCCTGAATGTCTGATCTCTCCGCACACACCCCGATGATGCAGCAGTACTGGAAGCTGAAAAACCAGCACCCGGACCAGCTGATGTTCTACCGCATGGGCGACTTCTACGAGATCTTCTACGAAGATGCGAAGAAAGCCGCGAAACTGCTGGATATCACCCTGACCGCCCGCGGGCAGTCGGCGGGCCAGTCGATTCCCATGTGCGGGATTCCGTTCCACTCGCTCGAAGGCTACCTGGCCAAGCTGGTCAAGCTCGGCGAGTCGGTGGTGATCTGCGAGCAGATCGGCGACCCGGCCACCAGCAAGGGCCCGGTGGAGCGCCAGGTGGTGCGCATCATCACCCCGGGCACGATCAGCGATGAGGCGTTGCTCGACGAGCGTCGCGACAACCTGATTGCCGCCTTGCTCGGCGATGAGCGGCTGTTCGGCCTGGCGGTGCTGGACATCACCAGCGGCAATTTCACCGTGCAGGAGATCAAGGGCTGGGAGAACCTGCTGGCCGAGCTCGAGCGCATCAACCCGGTGGAGCTGCTGATCCCGGATGACTGGCCGCAGGGCCTGCCAGCGGAGAAGCGCCGTGGCGCCCGGCGCCGTGCCCCCTGGGACTTCGACCGTGATTCGGCACGCAAGAGCCTTTGCCAGCAGTTCGCCACCCAGGACCTCAAGGGCTTTGGCTGCGACAAGCTGACCCTGGCCATCGGCGCCGCCGGCTGCCTGCTGGGCTATGCCAAGGAAACCCAGCGCACAGCCCTGCCCCACCTGCGCAGCCTGCGCCACGAGCGCCTGGACGACACCGTCATCCTCGATGCCGCCAGCCGCCGCAACCTGGAGCTGGACATCAACCTGGCCGGTGGCCGCGACAACACCCTGCAATCGGTCATCGACCGCTGCCAGACCGCCATGGCCAGCCGCCTGCTGACCCGCTGGCTGAACCGTCCGCTGCGCGACCTGAAGGTGCTCAAGGCACGCCAGGACTCGATCCGCTGCCTGCTCGACGGCTACCGCTTCGAAAAGCTGCAGCCGCAGCTCAAGGAAATCGGCGACATCGAGCGGATCCTCGCGCGTATCGGCCTGCGTAATGCCCGCCCGCGTGACCTGGCGCGCCTGCGCGACGCCCTCGGCGCCCTGCCCGAGCTGCAGAACGCCATGGCCGAGCTGGAGGCACCCCACCTGGCGCGCCTGGCCGCGATCACCGGCACCTACCCGGAGCTGGCTGGCCTGCTGGAGCGGGCGATCATCGACAATCCGCCGGCGGTGATCCGCGACGGTGGCGTGCTCAAGACCGGCTACGACAGTGAACTGGACGAACTGCTGTCGATCAGCGAGAACGCCGGCCAGTTCCTCATCGACCTGGAAGCCCGCGAGAAGGCCCGCACGGGCCTGGCCAACCTCAAGGTCGGCTACAACCGCGTGCATGGCTATTTCATCGAGCTGCCGACCAAGCAGGCCGAACAGGCACCCGCCGACTATATCCGCCGGCAGACGCTCAAGGGCGCCGAACGTTTCATCACCCCCGAGCTGAAAACGTTCGAGGACAAGGCGCTGTCGGCCAAGAGCCGTGCCCTGGCGCGCGAGAAGATGCTCTACGATGCCTTGCTCGAAACCCTGATCGGGCACCTGGCGCCACTGCAGGACAGCGCCGCGGCGCTGGCCGAGCTGGATGTGCTGAGCAACCTGGGCGAACGCGCCCTGAACCTGGACCTGAACTGCCCAAGCTTCGTCGACGAGCCGTGCCTGCGCATCGAGCAGGGCCGCCACCCGGTGGTCGAGCAGGTGTTGACCACGCCGTTCGTGGCCAACGACCTGGGCCTGGACGACAGCACGCGCATGCTGATCATCACCGGCCCGAACATGGGCGGTAAGTCCACCTACATGCGCCAGACCGCGCTGATCGTGCTGCTGGCGCATATCGGCAGCTTCGTGCCGGCAGCCGCCTGCGAACTGTCGCCGGTGGACCGTATCTTCACCCGTATCGGCTCCAGCGACGACCTGGCCGGCGGGCGCTCGACCTTCATGGTCGAGATGAGCGAAACCGCCAACATCCTGCACAATGCCACCGACCGCAGCCTGGTGCTGATGGACGAAGTCGGCCGCGGCACCAGCACCTTCGACGGCCTGTCGCTGGCCTGGGCCGCCGCCGAGCGCCTGGCCCAGCTGCGCGCCTACACGTTGTTCGCCACCCACTACTTCGAACTGACCGTGCTGCCGGACAGCGAGCCGCTGGTGGCCAACGTGCACCTGAACGCCACCGAGCACAATGAACGCATCGTGTTCCTGCACCACGTGCTGCCGGGCCCCGCGAGCCAGAGCTACGGCCTGGCCGTGGCGCAACTGGCGGGCGTGCCGGCGGCGGTGATCCAGCGTGCCCGCGAGCATCTGGGCCGGTTGGAGACCACCAGCCTGCCCCACGAAGCGCCGCTTGCAACGCCGCACGACAATACGCCTCACGTGCCGCACCAGAGCGACCTGTTCGCCAGCCTGCCACACCCGGCCATCGAGAAGCTGGGCAAGCTGGAGCTGGACGACATGACGCCGCGCCAAGCTATCGAAATGCTATATCAACTGAAAAACCTGTTATAACGGCCCACCGCGCAAGCTGGTAGAATCCGGCGCGGTTTGCGAAGGCTGCAGGTTATTAGCCTGGTCTGCAGCCAGCACCGTGAACCGCGCTGCCCTGGAAGGAAGGGCAAGCTGCCGTCGCCTGAGGAGAGAATTAGAAATGACCTTCGTCGTCACCGACAACTGCATCAAATGCAAGTACACCGACTGCGTGGAAGTCTGTCCGGTGGACTGCTTCTACGAAGGCCCGAACTTCCTGGTGATTCACCCGGACGAATGCATCGACTGTGCGCTGTGCGAGCCTGAGTGCCCGGCCCAGGCGATTTTCTCGGAAGACGAAGTGCCGTCCGGCATGGAGAACTTCATCGAGCTGAACGCCGAGCTGGCCGAGATCTGGCCGAACATCACCGAGAAGAAAGACGCCCTGGCGGACGCCGAAGAGTGGGATGGCAAGCCTGGCAAGATCGCCGATCTGGAGCGCTGACAGCGCCCAGGTACGAAAAAGGCCCGCGAGGGCCTTTTTTCATTTTCAGCAGGCAAAAAAAAGGGGCGGTTTGACCCGCCCACATTTTTTCCGTAGTCCCTGTATGTCCCAATCATCGTCCTGATGAATCGCATCCCGCGATGTCCTTGGCCATCATCCGTGAGAGCCTGTGTCAGTCCGTAGACACAGTTCGAATACTAGCGATTCCCCGCCTTGGGACAAGCAACGAATATCTCAGGATGATTCAGGCGTAACATCTTCTGATATTTATAAAAAATATATATTTCAATTACTTGGAAAAATTACGCCACTGGAAACGACATTGATTTACTGATCCCTACAGCAATCACTTACATAACGAGTAAGCGAATGCTTACACGCGATACTACGAGGGTGGCGAAATAAACAGTTTTGCCGAGGGTGCTGCTGCCTCAGTGCCGTCCTCGCCAATGGTCCAGCCCCAGCAGCACCAGCCCGATCGCCCAGAACCCAGCCAGCACCCCTGTTGCATTCATCAGTACCTGCCCATAGCCCAGCCGCGCAACGTCGACGAACGGGTAGGGATACACCCCGATCTCATGCCCGCGCAGCAGCACGAAGGCAAAATACAGCATCGGGTACAGTGCCCAGGCTGCCAGATGCCAGAGCCGCAGCCGCCCCTTGGGCACCTCGAACCACCAGTACAGGGTGAACAACAGCGGCATCACGTCGTGCAGCAGTTCGTCCGCCAGCCATTGCCAGCCCTGGGGTTGCCACAAGTGGCGCAGTAGCAGGCTGTAGGCCAGCGCCACCAGCACGATACTGGCTGCAACGCACGAGCTGACCACAGGTGAAAGGAAGCAGCGCCTGGCCGGCGAGTCGCGGCCGAATGCGGCATGGCTGAGCACCGTGGCCACCAGCGTGTTGCTCAGCACGGTGAAATAGCAGAACAGGTTGACCATCCCGCCGACCAGGCTGGCCTGCTCCTGCCAACGTGCCAGCAGTACCAGGTACAGCTGGATCGCCAGCCCCGCCCAGCCGAGCACAGCCGCCAGGGCAAGCCAAGGCCGGCGCGGCATCAGCCTTTGCGCTGCAGCTTCACGTACAGCTGCTCGACCTTCTCCCGTGCCCATGGGGTCTTGCGCAGGAAGGTCAGACTCGACTTGATCGTCGGATCGCTCTTGAAGCAGCGGATGTCGACGCGTTCGGCCAGACCCTGCCACTGATAGTGCGCCACCAGCTCGGTGAGGATCTGTTCGAGGGTCTTGCCGTGCAGCGCGTTATGGTTGGCCGTGCTCATGCAGTGCTCCAGGTTCGGGAAGGTGCGCACCTTACACGAGTGTAGCGAGCGGGTGGAATCGAGGTTGCTTGTCCCGCCACAGGCCGGCTGAAGACGATGCAAAAACCACTGGCAAGCACGGGAAGCCTTGTGCTGAAATAGTGATGTTATATTGTAACAACACAAAGAATCTGCCAAGGAACGCCACATCCCCATGCGTCACATGCCGCTGCACCTCTCCCCCCTTGCCGTCGCGCTCTGGCTGGCCTCGACTTCCAGCCAGGCCGTGGAACTGCAACCCCAGGTGATTACCGCCAACCCATTGGGCAACGCCCAACTGGCTGCCCCGAGCACCGTCCTTGAAGGCGACAACCTGCTGCAGCAGCAACAGGGCAGCCTCGGCGAGACCCTCAACAAACAGGCTGGTGTCGCCTCCACCTGGTTCGGCCCTGGCGCCAGCCGCCCGGTAATCCGCGGCCTGGACGGTGACCGCATTCGTATCCTGCGCAACGGCGTCGGTGCCCTGGATGCCTCGTCGCTGTCCTACGACCACGCCGTGCCGCTGGACCCGGTGACCGTCGAGCGGGTCGAGATCGTCCGCGGCCCGGCCGCCCTGCTCTACGGCGGCAACGCCATCGGTGGGGTGGTCAACACCTTCGACAACCGCATCCCCGACACGCCCATCGAAGGCATCCATGGCGCGGGCGAACTGCGCTACGGCGGCGCCGACACCACGCGCAGCAGTGCCGGCAAACTGGAGGCCGGCAACGGCGCCTTCGCCCTGCACCTGGATGCCAACAGCCGCCAGTTCAACGACCTGCGTATCCCCGGCTATGCCCGCAGCTCGAAGGTGCGCGACGCCGACGAGCCCGGCAGCGAGCACCGCCTGAAGAACAGCGACGGACGCCAGGACGGCGGCGCGATCGGTGGTTCCTATCATTGGGATCACGGCTATACCGGTCTGTCCTACAGCCGCTATGACAGCAACTACGGCTCGGTAGCCGAGCCCGGCGTACGCCTGGACATGCAGCAGGACCACTACGGCTTCGCCTCGGAACTGCGCGATCTCGACGGACCATTCAGCTCGGTGAAGGTCGATGCCGGCTACACCGACTACCAGCACCGTGAGATCGAAAGCGGTGAAGTGCACACCACCTTCAAGAACAAGGGCTACGAGGCACGCATAGAGGCACGCCACCAGCCGCTGGGGCCGGTCGAGGGCGTGATCGGTGCTCAGGTCAGCCGCAACGAGTTCTCCGCACTGGGCGAGGAAGCCTTTGTCCCGCACACCGATACCGACAGCCTGGCGCTGTTCCTGCTCGAACAATGGCAGGCCAGCGAGCGCCTGAACCTGAGCCTGGGCGCGCGCATGGAACACACCCGGGTCGATCCGGATGCCAAGGGCAACGAAACCTTTGCCGGGGCCGACAGCGCCAGCAGCTTCAACGCCTTCAGCCTGTCATCGGGCGCGGTGTACCAGCTCGACCCGATCTGGTCGCTGGCCGCCAACCTCGGCTATACCGAGCGCGCGCCGACCTTCTACGAGCTGTATGCCAACGGCGCCCACGTGGCGACCGGCGCCTACGAGATCGGTGACCCGAACCTGAACAAGGAAAAGGCCATCTCCGGCGACCTGGCCCTGCGCTTCGACAACGGCACCCACAAGGGCAGCGTCGGTGTGTTCTACAGCCATTTTCGCAACTACATCGGCCTGATCGGCACCGGCAACCTGCGTGAAGGCCATGATCACGACCATGGCGACGATCATGACCACGACCATGATCACGATCACGGTGATATCCCCGAGTATGCCTACCAGGGTGTGCGCGCACGCTTCTACGGTATCGAGGCCCAGGACCGCTGGACGTTGCTGGAAAATCGCTACGGCAGCTTCGCCCTGGAACTGTCCGGCGACTACACCCGGGCCAAGAACCTCAACAGCGGCGAGCCGCTGCCGCGTATCGCACCGCTGCGCCTGAACAGCGGCCTGGTCTGGGAACTGGATCGCTGGCAAGCGCGGGTCGATGTGCAGCATGCCGCGTCGCAACGGCGCAAACCGGCCAACGAAACCGGCACCGACGGCTACACCACCCTTGGCGCAAGCCTGGGGTATCGCTTCGACATCGGCCAGAGTGAATGGCTGGCGTTCGTGCGCGGCGAGAACCTCACCGACCAGACCGTGCGCTATGCCACCTCGATCCTGCGCGATATCGCGCCGGCGCCGGGGCGTAGTGTGCAGGTTGGCTTGCGCACCTCGTTCTGACCGCATCGCGGGCAAGCCCACTCCCACGCTGGGGCGGGCTTGCCCGCGATGGGCCAGGTGACTGTTACGCCATCAGCAACAATCCCCTGCGACATTTTGTCTTTTTTTCTTACAACTTCCCCTATATCCTCCCCGCCGCAAGCTGAATCGCTTCATCGTTCCTCAATCGCAGCCATTTCCCTTCGATGCTTTCAGGCCTCGTTGCGCTTGCCGTTTCCTCAACAATCAAAAGATAGCGCTATCTCATGCTCCAGCTGCCCAATACCCGTTACTCCGGCCTCGCCCTCGCCACCCTGCTCGGTGCCCTGTCCCCTACCACCAGTGCCAGCGAAATGTTCGCCAAGGACTCGAAGTGGATGCTCGGCGACTGGGGCGGTACCCGCAGCGAACTGCTGGAGAGGGGCTATGACTTCACCCTTGGCTACACCGGCGAGATGGGCAGCAACCTGCACGGTGGCTACAGCCACGACCGCGCCGCACGCTACAGCGACCAGTTCACCTTCGGCGTGAACATGGACCTGCAGAAGATCCTCGGCTGGCACGACACCGAGGTGCAGCTGACCGTCACCGAACGCCACGGCAACAACATCAGCAACGACCGCATCAACGACCCGCGCGTCGGCGGCTTCACCTCGGCCCAGGAAGTCTGGGGCCGTGGCCAGACCTGGCGACTGACGCAGATGTGGATCAAGCAGAAATACTTCGATGGCGCGCTGGACGTGAAATTCGGCCGCTTCGGCGAAGGCGAGGACTTCAACAGCTTCCCCTGCGATTTCCAGAACCTGGCGTTCTGCGGCTCGCAGGTGGGCAACTGGGTCGGCGGCATCTGGTACAACTGGCCGGTCAGCCAGTGGGCACTGCGCGTGCGTTACAACCTGAACGAGGCGCTCTACGCCCAGGTCGGCGTGTTCGAGCAGAACCCTTCGAACCTGGAGAGCGGCAACGGCTTCAAGCTCAGCGGCAGCGGCACCCAGGGCGCGGTGATGCCGATAGAACTGGTCTGGAGCCCACGGGTCAATGGCCTGAAAGGGGAATATCGCGCCGGCTACTACTACAGTAATGCCAAGGCACAGGATGTACTCAAGGACAGCAACGGTACGCCGGCCGCCATCAGCGGCGCCGCCTATCGCAGCAGCTCGAGCAAGCACGGCCTGTGGCTCGGTGCCCAGCAGCAGGTGACTTCGCTGGCCTCCGACCAGTCCCGCGGCCTGAGCCTGTTCGCCAACGCCACGGTGCACGACAAGAAGACCAATGCCATCGACAACTATGTGCAGGCAGGTGTGGTTTACAAAGGGCCGTTCGATGCCCGCGCCAAGGACGACATCGGTTTCGCCCTGGCCCGCGTGCACGTCAACCCCGGCTATCGCAAGAACGCCCGCCTCATCAACCAGGCCAACGGCCTGGACGACTACGACAACCCCGGCTTCCTGCCCGTGCAGGACACCGAGTACAGCGCCGAACTCTATTACGGCATCCACCTGGCCGACTGGCTCACCGTACGCCCGAACCTGCAGTACATCCGCCATCCGGGCGGGGTGTCGCGGGTCGACGACGCGTTGATCGGCGGCCTGAAGATCCAGAGCAGTTTCTAACCCGACCCTTTCACACTACGGAGAACAGACGATGAGCACTGACGGTGCCAAGAATGGAACCCGCTGGCTACCGCGCCTGATGGGCGTGCTGCTGCTGCTGATGGGCCTGGCCCTGCTGGCCGGCGGCATCAAGCTGAGCCAGCTGGGCGGCTCGCTTTACTACCTGATTGCCGGTATCGGCTTCGCCCTGTCCGGCATCCTGCTGCTGGCCAAGCGTCGCATCGCCCTGGGCCTGTATGGCCTGGTACTGCTGGGCAGCACCGCCTGGGCGCTGCTGGAAGTGGGCCTTGACTGGTGGCAGTTGGTGCCTCGCCTGGCCATCTGGTTCGCCATCGGCGTGGTCCTGCTGCTGCCGTGGGCGCGCCGCCCACTGGTGGGCCCTGCATCGAAGGTCAACACTGCCCTGCTCAGCGTCGCCGTGGTCGCCTCCGGCGCCACCGCCCTGGCCAGCCAGTTCACTCACCCGGGCGAGATCCGTGGCGAGTTCACCCGCGACAACAGCGAAATGGGCAGCGCCGCCCCGGCCATGCCCGACGGTGAATGGCAGGCTTACGGCCGCACCGAGCATGGTGACCGCTACTCGCCGCTGCGCCAGATCACCCCGCAGAACGCCTACCGCCTGGAAGAGGCCTGGCGCATTCGCACCGGCGACCTGCCGACCGAGAACGACCCGGTGGAGCTGACCAACCAGAACACGCCGCTGAAGGTCAACGGCATGCTCTACGCCTGCACCGCCCACAGCCGCCTGCTGGCGCTGGACCCGGATACCGGCGCCGAGATCTGGCGCTTTGATCCGCAGGTCAAGAGCCCCACCGGCACTTTCAAGGGCTTCGCCCACATGACCTGCCGCGGCGTCTCGTACTATGACGAGAACAGCTACGTCAGCCGCGATGGCAGCCCCGCGCCGAAGATCACCGACGCAGGCCAGGCCGTGGCCCAGGCCTGCCCGCGCCGCCTCTACCTGCCTACTGCCGACGCCCGCCTGATCGCCATCAACGCCGACACCGGCAAGGTCTGCGAAGGTTTCGCCAACCAGGGCGTGATCGACCTGACCCGCGGCATCGGCCCGTTCACCGCCGGTGGCTACTACTCCACCTCGCCGGCCGCGATCACCCGCAGCCTGGTGATCATCGGTGGCCACGTCACCGACAACGAGTCGACCAACGAGCCGTCCGGCGTGATCCGCGCCTACGACGTGCACGACGGCCATCTGGTGTGGAACTGGGACAGCAACAACCCCGAAGACACCAAGCCCCTGGCCGACGGCAAGTTCTACAGCCGCAACTCGGCCAACATGTGGTCGATCGCCAGCGTCGACGAAGACCTCGGCATGATCTACCTGCCGCTGGGCAACCAGACGCCCGACCAGTGGGGCGCCGACCGCACCCCTGGCGCCGAGAAGTACAGCGCCGGCATCGTCGCCCTGGACCTGGCCACCGGCAAGGCGCGCTGGAACTACCAGTTCACCCACCATGACCTGTGGGACATGGACGTCGGCAGCCAGCCCACCCTGGTGCACCTGAAGACCGACGACGGCGTCAAGCCGGCGGTCATCGTGCCGACCAAGCAAGGCAGCCTGTACGTGCTCGACCGCCGCGACGGTACGCCGATCGTGCCGATCCGCGAGATCCCGGTCCCCCAAGGCGCGGTCAAGGGCGACCACACCGCACCGACCCAGGCCCGTTCCGACCTCAACCTGCTCGGCCCTGACCTGACCGAACAGGCCATGTGGGGCGCCACGCCGTTCGACCAGATGCTCTGCCGCATCCAGTTCCGCAGCCTGCGCTACGAAGGCCAGTACACCCCGCCGTCCGAGCAGGGCAGCCTGGTCTACCCGGGCAACGTCGGCGTGTTCAACTGGGGCAGCGTCTCGGTCGACCCGGTGCGCCAGATCCTCTTCACCTCGCCGAACTACATGGCTTTCGTGTCGAAGATGGTCCCACGCGAGCAGGTCGCCGAAGGCAGCAAGCGCGAGAGCGAAACCAGCGGCGTGCAGCCGAACACCGGTGCGCCGTACGCCGTGACCATGCATCCGTTCATGTCGCCGCTGGGCATTCCGTGCCAGGCGCCGGCCTGGGGCTACGTGGCAGCCATCGACCTGTTCACCAACAAAGTGGTGTGGAAGCACAAGAACGGCACCACCCGTGACAGCACCCCGGTACCGATCGGCATGCCGGTGGGCGTGCCAAGCATGGGGGGCTCGATCGTCACTGCCGGCGGTGTCGGCTTCCTCAGCGGCACCCTGGACCAGTACCTGCGCGCCTACGACGTGAAGAACGGCCAGGAGCTGTGGAAGGCTCGCCTGCCGGCAGGCGGCCAGGCCACGCCGATGAGCTACACCGGCAAGGATGGCAAGCAGTACGTGCTGGTGACTGCAGGCGGCCATGGCTCGCTCGGCACGAAAATGGGCGACTACATCATCGCTTACAAATTGGCTGAGTAAGCATCACGCCTGTCGCGGGGCAAGCCCACTCCCATCGAGGGAGCGGGCTTGCCCCGCTATTGTTTCCCTCCGCAGTTCTCCCCCCTTCGTCTACCATTGAAACCTGCCAACCACCGCCCCATCTAAGCACCATAGCCATTCACGCAGGTGCCCCATGAGCGACCAGCAGGATTTCCCGGAACATCCCGACGAACACAGCGAAGTCGAACATCTCGATCCCGCGACCGCCCCCGGTCACCATCTCGCCCTGCCCGGCCAGCAACTGCCGGACAAGGTCTACGTGATCCCGATCCACAACCGCCCGTTCTTCCCCGCGCAAGTGCTGCCGGTGATCGTCAATGAAGAACCCTGGGCCGAAACCCTCGATCTGGTCGCCAAGACCCCGCACCACTCCCTGGCGCTGTTCTTCATGGACACCCCGCCGGAGGACCACCGCCACTTCGACACCAAGGCCCTGCCCGAATACGGCACCCTGGTGAAGGTCCACCACGCCAGCCGCGAAGGCGGCAAGCTGCAGTTCGTCGCCCAGGGCCTGACCCGCGTGCGCATCCGCACCTGGCTCAAGCACCACCGCCCGCCCTACCTGGTGGAGGTCGACTACCCACGCCAGCCGGCGGAGCCCACCGACGAAGTGAAGGCCTACGGCATGGCCCTGATCAACGCGATCAAGGAATTGTTGCCGCTCAACCCGCTGTACAGCGAAGAACTGAAGAACTACCTCAACCGCTTCAGCCCCAACGATCCGTCGCCGCTGACCGACTTCGCCGCCGCCCTCACCTCGGCCACCGGCAACCAGCTGCAGGAAGTGCTCGACTGCGTGCCCATGCTCAAGCGCATGGAAAAGGTCCTGCCGATGCTGCGCAAGGAGGTCGAGGTCGCCCGCCTGCAGAACGAGATATCAGCCGAGGTGAACCGCCAGATCGGCGAGCATCAACGCGAATTCTTCCTCAAGGAACAGCTCAAGGTCATCCAGCAGGAGCTGGGCCTGACCAAGGACGACCGCAGCGCCGACGTGGAGCAGTTCCAACAGCGCCTGGTGGGCAAGACCCTGCCCGAGCAAGCGAAAAAACGCATCGACGAGGAGATGGGCAAGCTGGCGATCCTCGAGACCGGCTCGCCGGAGTATGCCGTCACCCGCAACTACCTGGAGTGGGCCACCGCGCTGCCCTGGGGTGTGTACGGCAAGGACAAGCTCGACCTCAAGCACGCGCGCAAGGTACTCGACCGCCACCACGCCGGGCTCGACGACATCAAGGAACGCATTCTCGAGTTCCTTGCCGTCGGCGCCTGGAAGGGTGAGATCAGCGGCTCCATCGTCCTGCTGGTGGGTCCGCCCGGGGTAGGCAAGACCAGCATCGGCAAGTCCATCGCCGAATCCCTGGGCCGGCCGTTCTACCGTTTCAGCGTCGGCGGCATGCGTGACGAGGCCGAGATCAAGGGCCACCGCCGCACCTACATCGGCGCCCAGCCGGGCAAGCTGGTGCAGGCGCTGAAGGAGGTCGAGGTGATGAACCCGGTGATCATGCTCGACGAGATCGACAAGATGGGCCAGAGCTACCAGGGCGACCCGGCCTCGGCGCTGCTGGAAACCCTCGACCCGGAACAGAATGTCGACTTCCTCGACCACTACCTGGACCTGCGCCTGGACCTGTCCAAGGTGCTGTTCGTCTGCACCGCCAACACCCTGGACTCGATCCCCGGCCCCTTGCTCGACCGCATGGAAGTGATCCGCCTTTCCGGCTACATCACCGAAGAGAAGCTGGCCATCGCCAAGCGCCACCTATGGCCCAAGCAGCTGGACAAGGCCGGCGTGGCCAAGACCAGCCTGAGCATCAACGACGCCGCGCTGCGCGCGGTGATCGAGGGCTATGCCCGCGAAGCCGGTGTGCGCCAGCTGGAGAAACAGCTGGGCAAGCTGGTGCGCAAGTCGGTGGTCAAACTGCTGGAAGACCCGGACGCCAAGCTCAAGATTGCCGCCAAGGACCTCGAGCCCGCCCTGGGCATGCCGGTGTTCCGCAGCGAGCAGGTGCTGGCCGGCAAGGGCGTTATCACCGGCCTTGCCTGGACCAGCATGGGCGGCGCCACCCTGCCGATCGAGGCCACCCACATCCACAGCCTCAACCGCGGTCTCAAGCTCACCGGGCAGTTGGGTGACGTGATGAAGGAATCGGCGGAGATCGCATACAGCTTCATCAGCTCGAACCTCAAGCAGTTCGGTGGCACGCCCGGCTACTTCAACGAGGCGTTCATTCACCTGCACGTGCCCGAGGGCGCAACCCCCAAGGATGGCCCCAGCGCCGGCGTGACCATGGCCAGTGCCTTGCTGTCGCTGGCTCGCGACCAGCCGCCGAAGAGAGGCGTGGCCATGACCGGCGAGCTGACCCTGACCGGCCAGGTGCTGCCGATCGGCGGGGTCCGCGAGAAAGTGATCGCCGCGCGGCGACAGAAGATCTTCGAACTGATCCTGCCGGAGGCCAACCGTGGCGATTTCGAAGAATTGCCCGAGTATCTGAAGGACGGGCTGAGCGTACATTTCGCCAAGCGCTTCGCCGACGTGGCGAAAGTATTGTTCTAAAGAGGACGGGGCCGCGTTGCGGCCCTATCGCCGGCAAGCCGGCTCCCACACAGTGCGGCATGTATCCTACTTGTGGGAGCCGGCTTGCCGGCGATAGAGCCCGCGCAGACCACACAAACTTCCGACAGCTTCGGTTATCCTCAGGCCATTCCAGCTTCAGGAGCCAACATGTCCCTCCCTCGCCTGCTCGTCCCCGCCGCCCTGGCCCTGCTCACCGCCTGCGCCCAGCAACCGCAACGCACCGTCGAACTGGACGGCGAAAGCGAATGCCCCAAGCGCCTGCAGGTCGGCCAGACCCTGACCCTCACCTTGCCCAGCAACCCCACCACCGGCTACCGCTGGCTGGTGCAGAACCCGGCTTCGGAGATCCTGCGCAGCCTCGGCCCTGAGGTGTACAGCTCTCCGGAGCAAGCCGGCATCGTCGGCAGCGGCGGCCTGTCCAGCTGGCGCTTCCAGGCCAAGGCCGCTGGTGAGGGCCACCTGATCCTGGTCTACCAGCAGCCCTGGGCCCCGGAAGTACGTCCCGTACAGACCTTCGATTGCGCCATTCGGGTCAACTGAGCGCACGGCGCCGGTCAGCCAGTCATGCAAGCTTGCCGTGGTTTGGCTAGAATGCCGCCCCTGTAGATTGCCAGCCGCCTGGACCCACCGTGAGCAAACAACCCGACCGCCTATTCGCCCAACCCCTGGAGCAGGTGCCCGACTTCGTCTTCAACGAAGACGTGGTGCAGGTGTTCCCGGACATGATCAAGCGCTCGGTGCCCGGTTACCCGACCATCGTCGAGAACCTCGGCGTGCTTGCCGCGCGCTTCGCCCAACCCAACTCCGCGCTGTACGACCTCGGCGCCTCGCTGGGCGCAGTGACCCAGGCGCTGCGTCGCCATGTGCGCACGGACGGCTGCCGGGTGATCGCGGTGGACAACTCGGCGGCCATGGTCGAGCGCTGCCGACAGTACCTCACAGCCCAGGACTCGATGTTCCAGGAGTTGCTGCCGGCGCAGGTGCTGGAGGCCGATATTCTGGCCCTGCCCTTCGAGCCGGCCTCGGTCGTGGCAATGAACTTCACCCTGCAGTTCGTCGCCCCCGAACAGCGCCTGGACCTGCTTGCCCGCATCCGCCAGGCACTTTTGCCGGGCGGCGCGTTGATTCTCTCGGAGAAACTGCGCTTCACCGACGCCCAGGAGCAGGAACTGCTCAACGAACTGCACCTGGACTTCAAGCGTGCCAATGGCTACAGCGAACTGGAAATCGCCCAGAAACGCAGCGCCATCGAGAACGTGATGAAACCCGACACCCTGGAAACCCATGAAGCGCGCCTGCGCGCCGCCGGCTTCTCCAAGGTCGTGCCCTGGTTCCAATGCCTCAACTTTGCCTCGCTGATAGCCCTGCCATGATCGATCTGTCCCCCCTCGTCCGCCGCCTGGCCGGCACGCCCCTTGCCACCTGGTCCCAAGGCCTGCAGGCACAACTCGAAAGCAAGCTGGAAAAGGGCCACGGCGACCTCGATCGCTGGCGCGGCGCCCTCGACGCACTGCCGCAGCTGACCCCGAGCGAAATCGACCTGGTCGACGGCCTGCGCCTGGACTGCGCCTGCGACGACGCCACCCGGGCGCAGATGCGCCAGGCGCTGATGGGCCTGTCGCCCTGGCGCAAGGGCCCGTTCGACCTGTTCGGCGTGCATGTCGATACCGAATGGCGCTCGGACTGGAAATGGTCGCGGGTCGGCCCGCACCTGGATCTCAAGGGCAAACGCGTGCTCGACGTGGGTTGCGGTAACGGCTACTACCAGTGGCGCATGCTCGGTGCCGGCGCCGACATGGTCATCGGCGTCGACCCCAACTGGTTGTTCTTCTGCCAGTTCCAGGCCGTGCAGCAGTACCTGCCGGACCTGCCGGCGTGGCACCTGCCGTTCGCCCTCGAAGAGCTGCCGGCCAACCTCGAAGGTTTCGACACCGTATTCTCCATGGGCGTGTTCTACCACCGCCGCTCGCCCATCGAGCATTTGCTGGCGCTCAAGGATTGCCTGGTCAAGGGTGGCGAGCTGGTACTGGAAACCCTGGTGATCGAGGGCGACGAAAACCAGGTGCTGGTGCCCGAGGACCGCTACGCGCAGATGCGCAACGTATGGTTCCTGCCGTCGGTGCCAGCCCTGGAGCGCTGGCTGCGCCGCGCCGGCTTCAGCGATGTGCGCTGCGTCGATGTCAGCGTCACCAGCGTCGAGGAACAACGCAGCACCGAGTGGATGCGCTACCAGTCGCTTGGCGATTTCCTCGCCCCCAATGACCACGGCAAGACCATTGAAGGCCTGCCGGCGCCACGCCGCGCCACATTGCTGGCGCGTAAATAAAAAAAGGCGCCCATTCGGGCGCCCAGGCTCACCTGCGCCGAGGAGCTGTCGCGGCGCAGGCGTGTGGTGCTCAATCCTTGGCCAGCTCGCGGGCCTTCTCTTCGGCCTTGCGCTCACGCTCGGCCACGGCCTGCTGCTTGTCGCCATGCAGACGCGCCTGGTCCTCGCGGAAGGCTTGCCAGAATTGCTTGGAACGCTCCGCGCCACCCTCGGCGAAAACGTTGGTGCTGCCCAGGGCGAGGATCGCCAGCAGCAGGTACTTGGTCAGGTTCATCGTGCTTGCCTCGTGATAACCGTATCGACAGGGCCATCATGGCAAGGCGCAGCTAACAGCAAGGTGAGGCGGACATTACAGTCCTGAAATCCCCACAGAAACTCGTGGCAGTGGGCTTGCCCCGCGATGACGACAAGCCTGTCGCCCATATGACCTGCAGATTACAAATCAGCAATCCTCCTCTTATCGCCATTCGCATCCAGTAACATCCTCGCCGCTTGACCCTGATGTCACTACAGGGTCGAGAATCGCCCCCTTTCCACACAGAGCCCGACCATGCGCCTACTGATCATCGAGGACGAACCCCGTACCGCTGACTACCTGCAGCAAGGCCTGCGCGAAAACGGCTATGTGGTCGACTGCGCCTACACCGGCACCGACGGCCTGCACCTGGCCCGCCAGCAGCCCTACGACCTGGTGATCCTCGACGTCAACCTGCCCGGGCTCGATGGCTGGGGCGTACTACAGCGCCTGCGCGCCGAGTCGTCCACGCGGATCATGATGCTCACCGCCCACGGCCGGCTCGCCGATCGGGTCAAGGGGCTGGACCTGGGCGCGGACGACTACCTGCTAAAGCCGTTCGAATTCCCCGAACTGCTGGCGCGTATCCGCAGCCTGCTCCGGCGCAACGACCAGCGCCTGCAGCCGAGCACATTGAAGGTCGCCGACCTTGAGCTCGACCCCGGCCGACACCGCGCCTGGCGTAACGGCCAGCGCATCGATCTGACGGCGAAGGAGTTCGCCTTGCTGCACCTGTTGATGCGCCAGAGCGGCGAAGTGCTGTCACGTACCCAGATCATCTCGCTGGTGTGGGACATGAACTTCGACTGCGACACCAACGTGGTGGAGGTATCGATCCGCCGCCTGCGGGCGAAGATCGACGACCCCTTCGACGACAAGCTGATCCATACCCTGCGCGGCGTCGGCTACGTGCTCGAGGCGCGGGCGTGAAGCGCCCCAGCCTGTCGTTGCGCCTGGGCCTGGGCGTCACCCTGCTGGGCGCGGCGCTGGTGCTGCTGCTGGCGTGCCTGGCGGTATTCGCCCTCGACCATGAACTGGATAGCCGGGCACGCAAGGACCTGACGCGCAAGATGCAGCAGGTCGAGCACAACCTGCGGGTGGACCTGCGCAGCGACGACCTCAGCGCCCGGGCCCACCCCCTGCTCGACCTGGTCATGGGCCATGACAACCTCAGCCTCAGCGTGCTGGCCGTCAATGGCCGCCATCCAGCGCTGCTCAGCCTTGGCCCGGCCATGCAGTCCCAGCACTTGCTGAACCTCGAAGCGGACGAACGGCTGACCTTCCATGCCTGGCGCGACGACGGCGACAATCAGATCCTCACCGCCAGCCGCTTGATGCGCCTGCGCGACGACACCCCGGTAAAAGTGTTGATGTCACTCAACCGCAGCGATGACAACAGCCTGCTGCAAGCCTACCTGCACTCGACCCTGCTGGCCCTGCCGCTGCTGCTGGTGCTGATCGGCATCGCCGCCTGGAAACTGGTGCAGCGCGGCCTGCGCCCGTTGCGGCACTTTCGCCGGATCGCCGGGCAGGTTTCGGCCCAGGACCTGGCACACCGCCTGCCCGACCAAGGTCTGCCCAGTGAGTTGGCCGACCTGGCGCGCGCCATCAACGTCATGCTCGACCGGCTCGACCAGGGCGTGCGCCAACTGTCGCAGTTCTCCGACGACCTGGCCCACGAGCTGCGCACGCCCATCGGCAACCTGATGGGCAAGGCCCAGGTGACCCTGGCCCGCGAGCGTGACGGCGACAAGTACCGCGAAGCCCTCGAAGACAGCGTCGAGGAGCTGACCCGCCTCAACCGCATCATCAACGACATGCTGTTCCTCGCCCAGGTCAGCCAGCCGCAGACCCAGGTTGCCCTGGCGCCACTGACGTTGGCGGACGAAGTGGCCCGGGTGAGTGAACTGTTCGCCTTCAGTGCCGAGCTCAAGGGTATCTCCCTGCACCTGCAAGGCTGGGGCACGGCCCTGGCGGACCGGTTGATGTTCCAGCGGGCGCTGTCGAACCTGTTGAGCAATGCGATTCGCCATGCACCAGAGGGCAAGCCGGTCGCCGTAGGTATCGAGCGGCTGGGCAACGAGATTGCCGTGTGGGTGCAGAACCAGGGCACGGGGATAGACGAGACGCACCTGCCGCACCTGTTCGAACGCTTTTACCGGGCAGGAGCCGGGCGTTCACGGCTGGAGGGCGGAACCGGGCTGGGGTTGGCGATCGTCAAGTCGATCATGCAATTGCATGGGGGGCGGGTCGAGGTCACGAGCCAGGTCGAAGGGCCGACGCGGTTCACCTTGGTATTCAAGGCCGAGTAAAGCTATCGCGGGGCAAGCTCGCTCCCACAGGAGCTCCAGCAAAGCCTGTGGGAGGTGCTTACCTCGCGATTGACTCAGCGCGAAGCAGCGACGATCAGCGCTTTCATCTCGGCCACCGCGGCCTTGAAGCCGACGAACAGCGCATGGGCCACCAGCGCATGGCCGATGTTCAGCTCGTTGATGCCCTTGATCGCGGCCACCGCCTCGACGTTGTGGTAATGCAGGCCATGACCGGCATTGACGATCAGGCCCTGGCCAACACCAAACGCCACGCCATCGACGATGCGCTTGAGTTCCTCTGCCACTTCGGTCGGTGTCTCGGCATCAGCGTAACGGCCGGTGTGCAACTCGATGGCCGGCGCGCCGACACGGCGCGAGGCCTGGATCTGCCGCTCGTCGGCATCGATGAACAGCGACACCTCGGCACCGGTGCGCGACAGGCGTTCGATAGCCGCCTTGATCCGCGCCTCCTGGCCGGCGACATCGAGGCCGCCTTCGGTGGTCAGTTCCTGGCGGGTTTCCGGCACCAGGCAGATATGCGCCGGGCGGATCTTCTCGGCGAAGGCCATCATCTCTTCGGTGACGCCCATCTCGAAGTTCATGCGGGTCTGCAGCACGTCCTTGAGCAGCAGCACGTCGCGCTCCTGAATGTGCCGGCGGTCTTCGCGCAGGTGCACGGTGATGCCGTCGGCACCCGCTTCCTCGGCGTCCAGGGCGGCCTTGACCGGGTCTGGATAGCGGGTGCCCCGGGCCTGGCGCAGGGTCGCCACGTGGTCGATGTTGACGCCGAGAAGCATGCGGTTGCTGTGAGTCACGAAGGGGCACTCCTGAAAGTTGAGGGCCACAGCATACGTCGTGCTCAGCGCTTGCGAAACAGTTCCCGGCTGACCAATGGCTTGGGCCCCAGGTGGACCGCCAGTGCCTGGCGCATCAAGCGCTTGGCGGCAAGCAAGGCGCCAGGCGCCTCCCAGTCGGCCTGGGCCAGGGCCAGCAGTTCGCCGCCCTTGAACAAACCGGGCTGGAACAGTTCGACCCGCTCAAGGCCCGCATCCACCTGCAGGCGATAAAGGCCTTCGGCGACCACAGGGCTGTCGTTGACGTCATGGTCCAGGGTGAAGGCATAACCCAGCTCATCCAGCAGACGCCATTCGAAGGAGCGCAACAGCGGCTCCAGCGCACGCCCGGCGGCCAGGGCCTGCAAGGTCAGGGTGTAGTGCTCGAACAGCGCCGGATGCGGCGCCTCGGCGGGCAGCAGGCGCATCAGCAGTTCGTTGAGGTACAACCCGCTGAACAGCGCGTCACCGTGCAACCAGGCTGAAATACCGACGGCATCCAGACGGCCGACGTTCTTCAACTCGCCGCGCCCGCGCAGCTCCACCTCCAGCGGCACGAACGGCCGCACCAGGCTACCGCCCTTGCCCCGCGCCCGGCGCAGCACGGCGCGTACCTTGCCTTGCGGGGTAAGAAAGTCCACCAGCGCACTGGTTTCCTTGTAGGCGCGGCTGTGCAGCACGTAGGCCGGCTGGGGGGTGGGTTGTTCCATCACAGACCACTCGATATCGGACATGACTGTGGGAGCGGCGTTGAGGGGCCCGACTTGCCCCGCGTTCACCACCGCGAGGCAAGTCGGGCCGCCGCATCGCCGCTCCCACAGGAGCAGAGGCAGTGCCGCCGAAGGGCTTACAGGTCGCCGTAACCCAGCGAACGCAGGGCGCGCTCGTCGTCGGACCAGCCGCCCTTCACCTTGACCCACAGGTTGAGCATGACCTTGGAGTCGAACAGTACTTCCATGTCCTTGCGCGCCTCGGAGCCGATGCGCTTGATGCGCTCGCCCTTGTCGCCAATGATGATCTTCTTCTGGCCGTCGCGCTCAACCAGGATCAGCGCATGGATGTGCAGCACATGGCCCTGCTGCTTGAATTCCTCGATCTCCACGGTGATCTGGTACGGCAGCTCCGCACCGAGCTGACGCATGATCTTCTCGCGCACCAGCTCGGCGGCCAGGAAGCGGCTGCTACGGTCGGTGATCTGGTCTTCGGGGAAGAAGTGATCGTTCTCGGGCAGGTGCTTGGCGATCTGTGCTTCCAGCGCTTCGAGGTTGTGCCCCTGCTGCGCGGAAATCGGCATCACTTCGGCGTTCGGCAGCTGCTCTTGCAGCCACTGCAGGTGCGGGATCAGCTCGGCCTTCTCTTCCATGCGGTCGGTTTTGTTGACCGCGATGATCAGCGGGCCGGTCACGTACTGCACGCGCTCCAGCACCAACTGGTCTTCGTCGGTCCACTTGGTGCGGTCGACCACGAAGATCACCACGTCGACGTCCTTCAGGGCCGCCGAGGCGTTGCGGTTCATGTAGCGGTTCAGTGCCTTGTCGTTGGCCTTGTGCATGCCGGGGGTGTCGACGTAGATCGCCTGCACGTCACCCTCGGTCTTGATGCCGAGCATGTTGTGGCGGGTGGTCTGCGGCTTGCGCGAGGTGATCGCCAGCTTCTGGCCGAGGATGTGGTTGAGCAGCGTGGACTTGCCCACGTTGGGGCGACCGACGATGGCCACATAGCCGCAGCGGGTCGAAGTATTCTCAGTCATTGCCATTCTCCACGCCCAGGGCGATCAATGCGGCGGCGGCGGCGACCTGCTCGGCGATACGCCGGCTCACGCCCTGGCCGCGGCTTTTCTTGTTCAGCAGGACCACTTCACATTCGACGAAGAAGGTCCGGCAGTGCGGTTCGCCCTGGATATCCACCACTTCGTAACGTGGCAACTCGCAGGCACGCGACTGCAGGAACTCCTGCAAGCGCGTCTTGGGGTCCTTGTTGGTGTCGACCAGGGTCAGGCCATCGAACTCGTCGGTCAGCCAGGCGAGGATTCGCTCGCGTGCGGTCTGCATGTCGGCGTCCTGGTAGATCGCACCGATCAAGGCCTCGAGGGCGTCGGCAAGAATCGACTCGCGACGGAAACCACCGCTCTTCAGCTCGCCCGAGCCCAGGCGCAGGTATTCGCCCAGGTCGAAGCCGCGGGCCAGCCGCGCCAGGGTCTCGCCCTTGACCAGACGGGCGCGAAGACGCGACAACTGGCCTTCACGCGCCTGCGGGAAGCGCTCGAACAGCGCCTCGCCGACCACGAAGTTGAGGATGGCATCACCCAGGAACTCCAGGCGCTCGTTATTGCGCCCGGCGTAGCTGCGATGGGTCAGGGCCAGCAGCATCTGGTCCTGATTCTTGAAGGTATAGCCGAGCTTGCGCTCCAGGCGTGCAAGGGAACCACTCATGGGGCGACCCCGGCAATGTTCAACGCGTTGTTCAAATCAACATCCTGAAAGACGGTTTGACTGTGGTCAGACGCCGACAACGGCGAAAGCCTCGTTCCCTGAGAACACAGCCTATGTCAGAAATGCAATCGGCGCCGTCCATGGACAGCGCCGTCGTTACTCAATGGATCAGCCCGACCCGCGACAGGTTCGGGAAGTGGCTGAGTTTCGGCTCTGGCCAGCTCATCCAGACCGCAAAGGCCTTGCCGACGATATTCCGGTCCGGAACCATGCCATGCAGTTCCTTGGGAATGTTCGGATCATCCCAGAAGCGACTGTCGTTGGAGTTGTCGCGGTTGTCACCCATCATGAAGTAGTGACTGGACGGCACGGTCCACTGCTGGTCCGGCGGCATGCGATAGCGGGTCATTTCCTTGCGGATCAGGTGCTCGGCTTCACCGAGCTTTTCCTTGTACAGCTCGGCGCTGCCCAGGGTGCCCGGCTCGCTGCCGACCAGCTGCTCGGCAATCGCCTGGCCATTGACGAACAGCCGCTTGTCGGCGGTGTAGCGGATCACGTCGCCCGGCAGGCCGACCACACGCTTGATGTAGTTGACGTTGGGGTCGCTCGGGTAGCGGAACACCATCACATCCCCGCGCTGCGGATCACCCACCTCGATGACCTTCTTGTCGATCACCGGCAGGCGAATGCCGTAGGAGAACTTGTTCACCAGGATGAAGTCGCCCACTTCCAGCGTCGGCTTCATCGACCCCGAAGGGATCTGGAACGGCTCGACCAGGAACGAACGCAGCACCAGCACGATGAACAGCACCGGGAAGAACGACTTGCCGTATTCAACCAGCAAGGGTTCCTTGTTCAGGCGTTCGACCACGGCCATTTCAGGCTGGCTGACGCTGCCCTGGTAGTTGGCGATCGCCGCCCGCCGGCGCGGGGCCAGGAACAGCAGGTCGATCAGACCCAACAGACCGCAGACAGCGACGGCGATGACGAGCAACAGCGGGAAATTTAGCGACATAGGACCTAGCTATCCAACCTGAGCACAGCGAGGAAGGCTTCCTGTGGAATCTCCACGTTACCTACCTGCTTCATGCGTTTCTTACCGGCCTTCTGCTTCTCCAGCAGCTTCTTCTTACGGCTGACGTCACCACCGTAGCACTTGGCCAGTACGTTCTTTCTGAGCGCCTTGACGGTTGTCCGCGCAATGATCTGGCCGCCGATAGCTGCCTGGATCGCCACGTCGAACATCTGCCTAGGGATCAGTTCCTTCATCTTTTCGGTCAACGCACGGCCTTTGTAGGCGGCGTTGTCGCGGTGCACGATCAGGGCCAGGGCATCGACCTTGTCGCCGTTGATCAGCACGTCCAGCTTGACCAGGTTGGCCGACTGGTAGCGGTCGAAATGGTAGTCCAGCGACGCGTAGCCGCGACTGGTGGACTTGAGCCGGTCGAAGAAGTCCAGGACCACTTCGTTCATCGGCATGTCGTAGCGCACCTGCACCTGGCTGCCGAGGAACTGCATGTCGCGCTGCACGCCACGCTTCTCGATGCACAGGGTGATGACGTTGCCCAGGTGCTCCTGCGGCACGAGGATGGTCGCGGTGACGATCGGCTCGCGGAAGTCGGTGACGGACGAGACGTCCGGCAGCTTCGATGGGTTGTCGACGACGATGGTCTCACCGGTCTTGAGCTCGAGCTCGTAGATCACGCTTGGCGCGGTGGTGATCAGGTCCAGGTCGTATTCGCGCTCCAGGCGCTCCTGGATGATCTCCATGTGCAGCATGCCGAGGAAGCCGCAACGGAAGCCGAAGCCCAGGGCGTCGGAGCTTTCCGGCATGTATTGCAGCGACGAGTCGTTCAGGGTCAGCTTCTGCAGGGCGTCGCGGAAGTCCTCGAAGTCGTCGGAACTGACCGGGAACAGGCCCGCGTAGACCTGCGGCTGGATCTTCTTGAAGCCCGCCAGCATTTCGACTTCCGGGGTGCTGGACAGGGTCAGGGTGTCGCCCACCGGCGCACCATGGATGTCCTTGATGCTGGCGATGATGAAGCCCACTTCACCGGCTTTCAGATCAGCGGTCTGGGTGTGTTTCGGGGTGAACACACCAACGCTGTCGACCAGATGCACCTTGCCGGTGGACTTGACCAGGATCTTGTCGCCTTTCTTGACGCGGCCCTGGCGCACACGCACCAGCGAGACCACGCCCAGGTAGTTGTCGAACCAGGAGTCGATGATCAGCGCCTGCAGCGGGGCGTCGATCTCACCGGTCGGAGCGGGGATGGTATGTACCAGGCGCTCGAGCACCTCGTCGACGCCCATGCCGCTCTTGGCACTGCAAGCCACGGCGTCGGTGGCGTCGATGCCGATGATCTTCTCGATCTCGTCCTTGACGCGGTCCGGGTCAGCCTGGGGCAGGTCCATCTTGTTCAGCACGGGCATGACTTCCAGGCCCTGCTCGATGGCGGTGTAGCAGTTGGCCACCGATTGCGCCTCGACGCCCTGGCCGGCATCGACCACCAGCAGCGCGCCCTCGCACGCCGCCAGCGAGCGCGAGACTTCATAGGTGAAGTCAACGTGGCCGGGGGTGTCGATGAAGTTCAGCTGGTAGGTTTTACCATCCTGCGCCTTGTAGTGCAGCGTGACGCTGTGGGCCTTGATGGTGATACCGCGTTCGCGCTCCAAGTCCATGGAATCGAGGACCTGGGCTTCCATTTCGCGCGCCGACAGGCCACCGCACATCTGGATGAAACGGTCGGCCAGCGTCGACTTGCCATGGTCGATGTGGGCGATGATGGAGAAATTGCGGATATGACTCAAATCACTCACAGGTCAACACTCGAAAAGGCTGCGAGCCGGACGCCCGCCGAAAAATAGCCGGGAATTGTACCTCAAGCCGCAGGGATATGGGAGAACCCTTGTCACCTGCCTATCGGTTAGCGTGGGAGCGGGCTTGCCCCGCGATGGCGTCCGATCAGTTGAAATTGTTGCCTGATCTGACAATATCGCGGGGCAAGCCCGCTCCCACGCAGGACCTTTACTCCTGCTTGCTCAAGAAAAAGGGCAGCCGAGGCTGCCCTTTCCTACCTTGCAATCCGCTTATTCAGCCAGTTTGAAGGTGATGAAGCTGGCACGCCCCTGGCGCAGCACGCGCATGGACACCGAACGGTTCTTCGGCAGTTCCTTGGCGATCTCGGTGAACTGCTTGGCCGAGGCAATGGCCTGGTTGTTCAGGTGGCTGATCACATCGCCCGGACGCAGGCCGATCATGGCCGCCGGGCCATCCTGGACTTCCTTGATGACCACCCCGCCCTTGAGTTCGAGCGACTTTTTCTGCTCGGCACTGAGGTCGGCGACAGATACGCCCAGACGGTTGCTGCTGCGCTCGGCGCTGCCATCGGCACCCGCACCCATGCCGATGTCGGCGTCATCCTCGGGCAATGCGCCGATGGTCACATCCAGGTTCTGGCGCTTGCCATTGCGGATGATCTCAAGCTTGGCTTTCTCGCCATCCTTCAGGCTGCCCACCAGGTGCGGCAGGTCGGCGGACATGACGATCGGCTGGCCATTCATGCTCAGGATCACGTCGCCCACCTGCAGGCCGCCCTTGGCTGCCGGGCCGTTTTCCAGGACCTGGGCCACCAGGGCACCGGCCGGCTTGTCCAGGCCGAACGACTCGGCCAGGTCCTTGTTGACCTCCTGGATCACCACGCCCAGCCAGCCGCGGCTGACCTTGCCGTCTTTCTTCAACTGGTTCGATACATCGATCGCCACGTCGATCGGGATGGCGAACGACAGGCCCATGAAGCCGCCGGAACGGGTGAAGATCTGCGAGTTGATGCCCACCACCTCGCCTTTCATGTTGAACAGCGGCCCACCGGAGTTGCCCGGGTTGATCGCCACGTCGGTCTGGATGAACGGCACATAGGTGTCGTTGGGCAGCGTGCGGCCCTTGGCGCTGACGATACCCTTGGTCACCGAGTGGTCGAAGCCGAACGGCGAACCGATGGCCAGCACCCACTCACCGACCTTGAGCTTTTCCGAATCGCCCAGTTTGACGGTCGGCAGGTTCTTGCCGTCGACCTTGAGCAACGCCACGTCGGTGCGTGGGTCGGTACCCACCAGCTTGGCCTGCAGCTCGCTGCGGTCGGACAGGCGGACAATGATCTCGTCAGCGTCGGCCACCACATGGTTGTTGGTCAGCACGTAGCCGTCACTGGAAATGATGAAGCCCGAACCCAGCGACTGCGCCTCACGCTGGCGATCACCGCGCGGCGAACGCGGCTGCTGCGGCATGTTGCGCTCGAAGAACTCGCGGAACATCGGCGGCAGGCCTTCCAGGTCGGGCATCTGCCCGGCGGCGACACGGCGGTCCGGCAGCTTCTGCTTGGTACTGATGTTGACCACCGCCGGCGAGGCCTGCTCGACCAGGGTGGTAAAGTCCGGCAGAGACTCCTCGGCCTGGGCACTGAGCACCTGGCCGAGCATCAGCACGGCAGCGAACATCGATAGGTAGGTTTTCAAGCGTGGTATTGACATACGGCTCCCGTCACAACGAGCGTAGTTAGCAGTAAGGTTCCCGCAGACGCAGGAAAGGCCAGACTCCGAGAAGCCTGACCTATAGAAAATTTGCGGCAGGATTGCAAATGACAATGCCTTAATTTCATGTCAGCTCTGTGTAACAAGAGCTGTCAGGGCACTGCTCAGTCATTGACGCGCCTGGGCATCCTGGGCCCGCATCGACAAGGCGACACGCTCGGCAGTGCCCAGCGGAATCTCGCCGACCACCGTGACCATCACCTTGCCCTTGGGCGTGGTCAGGCGCCGCGACACTGCGACAGTAGGGCCGAGCTGGGCACGGGTATCGATACCGGGCTCGTTGCCGATCGGCTCGAGGAACACCGAAAAACGGGCCAGGCCATCGTCATACATCAGGCTGCTGACGGTACTCTTGCGCTCGGGGTCGCGCCGCACCGAGCTGTTGACCAGCTCGAAACCCGGCGGCAACCAGTCGGAACGCCACCCGGCAGCGCTTTCGGAGGTGCCGGAGGCGACCTGTTCGACCGGCCTGCAGGCAGCACCGGCGCTGAGGTCGGCGTCGGTCGGCACGTCGTCGGTGTCCAGGCGGGTCATCTGGAAGCGCTCGAGCAACTGGCCCTTGTCGTTGAGCATCAACGAGCGTAGAGGCAGGCCGGTACGTCGATCCAGGTGCAATTCGAAGGCATAGCGATGCTGGTCACGCGGGGTGAGCGAGACAATCACCGCGTCGCGCCCGGCGACGCGTGACTTGCCTGCCACGCTCAGATCATACCAGCTCATCAGTTTCAGGGGATCGAGCACCCGCGCGGCAGTGTCCGGCGCGGCGCTCACGCTACTGACCAAGTTGCCACTGACGCACTGCACCTTGCCGTCGACCCGCACGATTTCCTGGGCCGAGCCGTCGAGCTGCAGCAGCCGCTCACTGACCTTGCCGTCCTGGACGCGATGCCAGATATCGTGGGATGAGAAACTGCCGTTACGTTCGTAGACGAAGGAACCCTGGTAACTCTGCTGCTGCTCGGCCCTTGCCAGCTTGTTGAGCCACTCGCTCGCCTCGGGCGAAGAGTTGGCGGCCAGGGCCTGTACCGTCAGGCTGCTGCCAAGCAGCAGCGACAGGAGAGGTAGCGCGCGCATGATCCTCCTTACTTAGCGGTTTTCCAGGCTGGCGGCGCGGGCGTAAGGCAGCGCGGTTTCGTTGCCCTTCAGCGCGGACTCCTGGGCGTGCTGGCGCAGGTAGCCTGGCAGGCGTTGATCCCAGCCGGCCTGGTTCTGCAGCACACCGTTGGCCATCGGCCCGGTCGGTTGCTCGTTGCCTTCACTATAGCCTGCCAATACGGCCGGGCCTTGCACCTGCGGCATGCTCAGGCCCTGCTGGGCTGGCTGCTGGGCGGCCAGCTGGGCGCCAGTGATCTCGTCCTGGTTGTAGAAACGCACGCCCGCCAGTACGGCAACGGTCACCGAAGCGGCCACGGCGAGACGGCCAATGCTGCGCCACGGGCCCTGCTTGACCTTGGCCGGCACGGCCTCGTCGGCCAGCGCCGCGGAAACCGCCGAGGCGATGTCCAGCTTGGGCAACAGCAGCTCCTTGTGCATGGCTGCACGGGCAACCTGGTAACGCGACCAGGTGGCACGGGTTTCGGCATCGTCGACGGCGTTCAGCACGCGACGCAGTTCCAGTTCGTCCGCTTCGTTATCCATCACCGCGGACAGCGATTCCTGCAAAGCTTCACGACTCATGGCGGTTCCTCTCTTGGCTATCGCCGCTGTCTCAGGTTTCCTGCAACAAAGGTTGCAGGGCTTTGTCTATGGCCTCCCGAGCGCGGAAGATTCGAGAGCGCACGGTACCCACCGGACATTGCATGACACTGGCAATGTCTTCGTAACTCAGTCCGTCGAACTCGCGCAGGGTCAGTGCCGTGCGCAAGTCCTCGGGCAGTTGCTGAATGGTTCGATGGACAGTGCCTTCGATTTCATCCCGCAACAACGCGCGCTCTGGGGACTCGAGATCCTTGAGACCATGATCGCCGTCGTAAAACTCCGCATCCTCGGAGCTCACATCGCTGTCTGGTGGCCGTCTTCCACGGGATACCAGGTAGTTCTTCGCCGTATTGATGGCGATGCGGTACAGCCAGGTGTAGAACGCACTGTCACCGCGAAAATTCCCAAGCGCACGGTATGCCTTGATGAAGGCTTCCTGCGCCACGTCCTGCGCTTCATGGGTGTCGTGTACGAAACGCACGATCAACCCGAGAATCTTGTGCTGATACTTCAGCACCAACAGATCGAACGCTCGCCTGTCGCCACGCTGCACGCGCTCGACAAGCTGCTGATCCTCTTCCTGGGTTAGCATGAACACTCCTCAGTGATCTCGAAGGAGCGTTGCAACAGCCATCGTTCAGGCTTGCAACCATAGACTCGGGCTTTTCGCAAAAGTTCTCCCCTCCAAGCAAGTTTCCTGCGGCCCTTGGTCGGCTCGCACGGAAGACGCAACGCGGTCACGGCCGGCTGCGCCGATAATCAGTTTTCGTTACGCAGGTGCCAGCCCAGAATAGAGCCGGCGCCTTGCGTCGCCGCAGCAACCTGTGGCGTACGGGCAGCCTGTATAGGATTTCCAGGGGTATCGGAAAGTTCCCACAAAGATCGCCACCCACCCGCAAGTGCCATTGGAAATCAGGCGCCCGGGGCTGCTATAAAGGCACCCCGACCCGGTTTCACGATAGTTTCACAATGCCATCGGCGCCCGACTATTGTGCCGTGCCCCCTCCAAAGATTACTAGTGTCCCGACATGAGCCAACAATTCCAACATGATGTCCTGGTGATCGGTAGCGGTGCCGCCGGTCTCAGCCTGGCACTGAACCTTCCCGGCCACCTGCGCATTGCCGTGCTGAGCAAGGGCGACCTGGCCAACGGTTCTACCTTCTGGGCCCAGGGCGGTGTCGCCGCGGTGCTCGATGACACAGATACCGTGCAGTCGCATGTCGAGGACACGCTCAACGCCGGTGGCGGCCTGTGCCATGAAGATGCCGTGCGCTTCACCGTCGAGCACAGCCGCGAGGCCATCCAGTGGCTGATCGAGCAAGGCGTGCCGTTTACCCGCGACGAACACTACAGCGTCGACGACGGTGGATTCGAGTTCCACCTGACCCGCGAAGGGGGCCATAGCCACCGGCGCATCATCCATGCCGCCGACGCCACCGGTGCCGCTATCTTCACCACGTTGCTGGAGCAGGCGCGCAAGCGGCCGAACATCCAGTTGCTGGAACAGCGCGTGGCCGTCGACCTGATCACCGAGCGGCGCCTGGGCCTGGACGGAGATCGCTGCCTTGGCGCCTACGTCCTGGACCGCAACACCGGCGAGGTGGACACCTTCGGTGCCCGTTTCACCGTGCTGGCCACCGGCGGCGCGGCCAAGGTCTACCTCTATACCAGTAATCCCGACGGTGCTTGCGGCGACGGCATCGCCATGGCTTGGCGCGCCGGCTGCCGGGTGGCCAACCTGGAGTTCAACCAGTTCCACCCAACCTGCCTGTACCATCCGCAGGCCAAGAGCTTCCTGATCACCGAGGCCCTGCGCGGCGAGGGCGCCCTGCTGCGCCTGCCCAACGGCGAGCGTTTCATGCCGCGCTTCGACCCACGTGAAGAGCTGGCGCCACGGGATATCGTCGCCCGCGCCATCGACCACGAGATGAAGCGCCTGGGGGTGGACTGCGTCTATCTGGATATCAGCCACAAGCCGGCCGACTTCATCAAGAGCCATTTCCCGACGGTCTACGAACGCTGCCTGACCTTCGGTATCGACATCACCCGCCAGCCTATCCCGGTGGTGCCTGCGGCCCATTACACCTGTGGCGGGGTAATGATCGACGAGCACGGCCACAGCGACGTGCCTGGCCTGTACGCCATCGGCGAAACCAGTTTCACCGGCCTGCATGGCGCCAACAGGATGGCCAGCAACTCGCTGCTCGAATGCTTCGTCTATGGCCGCGCCGCCGCCGCCGACATCGAGGCGCGCCTGGACCAGGTCGCCATGCCCCGCGCCCTGCCCTGCTGGGACGCAAGCCAGGTCACCGATTCGGACGAGGACGTGATCATCGCGCACAACTGGGACGAACTGCGGCGCTTCATGTGGGACTATGTGGGCATCGTGCGCACCAGCAAGCGCCTGCAACGGGCCGAGCACAGGGTGCGCATGCTGCTGGACGAAATCGACGAGTTCTACAGCAACTACAAGGTCAGCCGTGACCTGATCGAGCTGCGCAACCTGGCGCAGGTGGCCGAGTTGATGATCCGTTCGGCCATGCAGCGCAAGGAAAGCCGGGGCCTGCATTACACCTTGGATTATCCAGGGATGCTGCCTGAGGCCAGGGACACGATCCTGGTGCCACCGAACCACGAGTAAGGCCTGGACAGGCGCAGGAGCGCGCTTGCACCGCGAAGGGATGACAACCTCTGTATCGTCATCGCGGCGCAAGCCCGCTCCCACGAACCGCCATCAAACGAGGGTTGGATCGATCACCAGCACCAGCTTCCCGGAAACCTGGTTGCTTGCCAGTTCCGCATAGGCCGCTTCGGCGAATTCGACCGGATAGGTATCGACCAACTGTGGCGACAGTCGCCCCTCGGCGAACAACGGCCACACCTGCTGGCGCAATTCGCGCAACAATTCGGCCTTGAACCCGTCATCACGGTTGCGCAGCGTGGAGCCGGTGATTTCCAGGCGCTTGCCCAACACCAGCGCCAGGTCCAGCTCGACCTTGCGTCCGCCCATCAGGCCAATGATCACCCAACGCCCGTCACGGGCCAGCAGCTGCAGGTTGAGCGGCGCATAACTGGCGCCCACCGGGTCCAGAATCACATCGAATGGACCAAGCTGCTTGAGATCATCGAGGTTGCCATTGCGCACCACGCCACCTGCGGCCCCCAGCGACTCACAGTAGGCCAGCCGCTCCGGCGAGCCGACGCTGACCCACACCGGGTTGCCGAAGGCCTTGCACAGCTGGATCGCCGCCGAGCCCACACCACTGGCCCCGGCATGCACCAATACCTTCTCGCCAGCCTTCAATGCCCCCAGCTGGAAGATGTTCAGCCAGGCCGTGGCATACACCTCGGGAATCGCAGCGGCTTCCTGCAGGCTCAACCCTTCGGGCACCGGCAGCACATGACGGGCGTCGACCACCACCTCCTCGGCCATGCCACCACCGGCGAGCAATGCACAGACCCGGTCGCCCACACGCCAATCGGCACCCGCTCCGACTTCCTCGACGACGCCGGCGCATTCCAGCCCCATATAAGGGCTGGCACCAGGAGGCGGCGGGTACAGCCCCGCCCGCTGCAGCAGGTCGGCGCGGTTCAGGCCCGCGGCGGCCACGCGGATACGTACCTGCCCGGCATCGCAGGCCGGGCGCTCGGCCTCGACCCACGCCACATGTCCGTCAACGCCTTGCAATGCCTTCACAGTGCCTCCATAGTTGAATCATATGACCGAGCCTGGGCACGCCAAGTCCCAGGCTTTTTGCAGTATGCGTCCGGCTCCGATGGAACCGGCGAACGGATAAGACGGCCTACTATGCGTGATCAATTGCCTCCACGTCGAATCAGCATGAAGCATTTCCTCCCCAGCACCGCCCTCGCCCTCATGATCGGCCTGGGCAGCCTCACGCTCGGTGGCAATGCGGCCGCCGCCAACAAGTGGGACAGCCTGCAGCCGGACCGCGACGAAGTGGTCGCCAGCCTCAACATCGTCGAGCTGCTCAAGCGCCACCACTACAGCAAGCCGCCGCTGGACGACGCCCGTTCGGTCATCATCTATGACAGCTACATCAAGCTGCTCGACCCTTCGCGCAGCTACTTCACCGCAGCCGACATCGCCGAATTCGACAAATGGAAGACCCAGTTCGACGACTTCCTGAAAAGTGGCAACCTCGAGCCGGGCTTCACCATCTACAAGCGCTACCTGGACCGCGTGAAGTCGCGCCTGGACTTCGCCCTGGCGGAGCTGGCCAAGGGTGCCGACAAGATCGACTTCACGGTGAAGGAAGACCTGCTGGTCGACCGCAAGGACGCCCCGTGGATGAAGAACCAGGCCGAGCTCGACGACCTGTGGCGCAAGCGCGTCAAGGACGAAGTGCTGCGCCAGAAGATTGCCGGCAAGGATCCCAAGCAGATCCAGGAAACCCTGACCAAGCGCTACAAGAACCAGCTGGCGCGCCTGGACCAGACCCGCGCGGAAGACATCTTCCAGGCCTACATCAACACCTTCGCCCAGTCCTACGACCCGCATACCAATTACTTGTCGCCGGACAACGCCGAGAACTTCGACATCAACATGAGCCTGTCGCTCGAAGGCATCGGCGCGGTGCTGCAGAGCGACAACGACCAGGTCAAGATCGTACGCCTGGTACCGGCCGGCCCGGCCGCCAAGACCAAACAGGTGGCGCCGGCCGACAAGATCATCGGCGTCGCCCAGGGCAACAAGGAAATGGTCGACGTGGTCGGCTGGCGCCTTGACGAAGTGGTCAAGCTGATCCGCGGCCCGAAAGGCTCGGTGGTGCGCCTGGAGGTCATCCCGGCCAGCAACGCGCCGAACGACCAGACCAGCAAGATCGTCTCGATCACCCGCGAAGCGGTCAAGCTCGAGGAGCAGGCGGCGAAGAAGTCGGTGCTCAAGCTCAAGCAGGATGGCCGTGACTACAAGCTCGGCATCATCGAGATCCCGGCTTTCTACCTGGACTTCAAGGCATACCGCGCTGGCGATCCGGATTACAAGAGCACCACCCGCGACGTGAAGAAGCTGCTCACCGAGCTGCAGAAAGAGAAAGTCGACGGCGTGGTCATCGACCTGCGCAACAACGGTGGCGGCTCGCTGCAGGAAGCCACCGAGCTGACCAGCCTGTTCATCGAGAAGGGCCCGACCGTGCTGGTGCGCAACAGCGACGGGCGCGTCGACGTGCTCGAGGACGAGAACCCCGGCGCCTTCTACAAAGGCCCGCTGGCACTGCTGGTCAACCGCCTGTCGGCGTCCGCCTCGGAAATTTTCGCCGGCGCCATGCAGGACTACCACCGTGCGCTGATCATCGGTGGCCAGACCTTCGGCAAAGGCACCGTGCAGACCATCCAGCCGCTCAACCATGGCGAACTCAAGCTGACGCTGGCCAAATTCTACCGGGTCTCCGGGCAGAGTACCCAGCACCAGGGCGTGCTGCCGGACATCGCCTACCCGTCGATCATCGACACCAAGGAAATCGGTGAAAGCGCCCTGCCTGAAGCCATGCCGTGGGACACCATCCGTCCAGTGGTCAAGCCTGCCTCCGATCCGTTCAAGCCGTTCCTCGCCCAGCTCAAAGCGCAGCATGAGGCGCGCAGTGACAAGGATGCCGAGTTCGTTTACATCCGCGACCGCCTGGCACTGACCCAGAAGCTGATGAACGAGAAGACCGTCAGCCTTAACGAGCAGCAGCGTCGCGCCCGCCACGACGAGATCGAAGCCAAGCAGCTGGCGCTGGAGAACATCCGGCGCAAGGCCAAGGGCGAAGAGCCGCTCAAGGAACTGAAGAAAGAGGACGAGGACGCCCTGCCCGCCGAGCCGGACGACACCAAGCCCGAGGACGATGCCTACCTGTCCGAGACCGGTCGCATCCTGCTCGACTACCTGAGCCTCAGCACTTCGGTGGCCAAGCACTGAAGTGATGGCAAAATAATGTGATCTGTCATCAAACAGTCATCGGACTGTCGTGAAATGGAAGGGCCGAACGTGCAAGCGTTTGGCCCTTTTCAATTCAGGAAGCAGTCCATGACCGTCACCGAACAGCTCAGCGCATTGAGTGCCATCCTGGCTCAACGCAGCATCCACTGTCTGTTCCAACCCATCGTCTGCCTCTCCGAACGGCGCATCCTCGGCTATGAGGCCCTGAGCCGCGGCCCCTCCAACAGCCCTTTGCACTCACCCCTGAACCTGTTCGCCATCGCCCGCCAGGCCGGTCGCCTGGGTGAACTGGAAGTGCTGTGCAGGGAAACCGCCTGCCGACGCTTCAGCGAGCTGAACCTGGCGGGCCAGCTGTTTCTCAACGTCTCGCCCGAGTCCCTGGTAGAACCCAACTACCCTTCCGGGCGCACCCTGCAAATGCTCGAACAGGTCGGCCTGGCCCCCAGCCGGGTGGTCATCGAACTGACCGAGCAGACGCCCACCGAAGACTTCCAGCTGCTGTACAACGCCCTGCACCATTACCGCGACATGGGTTTTTCCATCGCCCTGGATGACCTGGGTGCTGGTTACTCGAGCCTGCGCCTGTGGTCGGAACTGCGCCCGGACTATGTGAAGATCGACCGCCATTTCATCGATGGTATCCACCTGGATCCACTCAAGCGTGAGTTCGTCGGTTCGATCCTGCAGATCGCACGCGCTTCGCGCGCCCAGGTGATCGCCGAAGGCATCGAACTGGCCGAGGAACTGGCCATACTGGGCGACATGGGCGTGGACCTGGTCCAGGGCTACCTGCTGGGGCGCCCCCAGGAGTTTCCCCCAGGCGACAGCCTCGGCCTGCTACCCCCGGCGCCGGATACCGCCGTGGCGCTGGATGAGGACAGCAGCGATCTCAGCGCCCTGCTCATCCTGCAACCCTCGGTCACGCGCGAGACACCCATTCAGCAAGTGCTCGAGGCGTTCCACCGCCAGGCCAACCTCAATTCGCTCGCGGTACTGGACGAACGTGGCAAACCATGCGGTATCGTCCACCGCCATTCACTTGCCGATGCCCTGCTGAAGCCCTTTGGCACCGACCTGTACGCCCGCAAACCGATCAGCCGGTTGATGAGCCAGGACTTTCTCGCCGTTGAGCGCAGCCAGTCGCTGCAGCAGGTCAGCCGGCTGCTTACCAGCCGAGCCCGCCAGCGTATCGAGGAAGACTTCATCATCACCCAGAGTGGGCGTTATCTGGGGTTGGGGCGGGTGATCGACGTACTCAAGCTGATCACCGAACAGAAGATCCAGCAGGCCAGGCACGCCAACCCACTCACCCTGCTGCCCGGCAACGTGCCGATCCAGCAATGCCTGGCGCGCCTGCTGCTGCAACGGCGCGAGGCCGCCGTATGCTACGTGGACATCGACAACTTCAAACCCTTCAACGATATCTATGGCTATGCCCGTGGCGACGAAGTGCTGCTGTGCCTGGCGCAGTGCCTGAGCGACTGCGTCGACCCCAGCAGGGATTTCGTCGGCCATATCGGTGGGGATGATTTCATGCTGGTATTGGGCTCGGCAGACTGGCGAGCGCGGCTTGAACTGCTACTGGAAGCATTTGCCCGGCAATGTCGGCGCTTCTACCGCGGTGAACACCTGGAGGCCGGATGCTTTATTGCCCATAACCGTCAGGGTCAACGGGAAACCTTCGAACTGCTGTCGCTGTCGATCGGCGTGGTCTGGCTCAAGTCTGGAAGCTGCGCCGGGCTGGATGCCGGCCAGTTGGCCGAGCTCGCCTCACAGGCGAAAAGAAAGGCCAAGGAAACCGGCGGGGCGAGCCTGAGCCTGATCGACACAACGGTACTGGAGTAAACCCTGGCAGGCTCCGGCAACCGCTACCGCGCCAGGTAGCCCTCTCCCCCGGTTTCAGGCCTCTTCCGGGTAGCGATACTCGAACACCCGCACCACTTCCGAGGCATGCCAGGACGCCGCCTCCATGCCGTCCACCGGCCCGGAAAACCGTCCCAGGCGCTCGACACACTCGAAAAACCCGGTGCGTGGCAGGCGGCTGGCGCCTTGGCTGATCACCAGCGAACTGCGCAGCGGCTGCTCGGCCCGGGCGTCGAGCACCGCCAGGTACTCAAGGGCCGCGGTCAAGGTCTGCATGGCCGGGCTGGGCAATTGCAAACGCTCAAGCAGTGCCCGGTAGGTCAGCAGATGGCGTTGCCGGCGGGCCAGGTCGAGCTCGCTCAGCAGGCCCTGCCATTGCTGACGGCTGATCCTGACCTGGCTCATGACGGCTCGCTCCAGCCGGCCACGCCCAAGTGCCACGCCAGGCTGCGTAGAATGGCCGCGTCGGGGCGGCGCTCCCCGGACTCGATCATGGCCAGGTATGCCGGGCTGATGCCGACACTGCGTGCCAACTGCTCCGGCGCCAGCCCCTTGGCCTGACGCAAGGACGCCAGCTCAGCCAGTGAGGACAGGCTGGCGCTTGGTTGAGTGTTGGCAACATTGCTTTCGGTGACGGGTGCGCTGGCTGGTGCCTGGCCTGCGGCCGCGAGCAACGCCTGATACTGCTCCCAGGGAACCACTGCGTACTCGGGCTGACCGTCCCGGCTGATGACCTGAATACCCATACAACCCCCTTGACGTTGGATTACGGCATGTAATCCGTAGGCATAACCCTTATGCCAATTATATTACCAACCTCGGGGGTCTGTGCGGAATCAGCTACCGGGCCGTTCCAGGCGCAGCGCTTCGGGGGTTTCCGGCAACCGTTCGACCACGCGCAGCCGCTCCGGCGCCTGGCTGTCGCGCCAGGCCTTGAAGCGGCCCAGCTCGTCAGCCACGGTCTTGAGCACCCAGCCCAGCACGGCGATGTCATCGAGCAGGCCGACACCCAGCAGCCAGTCGGGGATGGCATCCAGTGGGCTGACGAAGTAGAGCAGCCCGGCGACGATGGTCACCAGTGCCTTGGGGCTGACAGCGCGGTACTCGCCACGCCACCAGGCCAGGCAAAGCGCCTGCATCAGGCGCAGGTCCTCGCGCAGCTGGCCCAGCCTCGGCCCTTTGCGCGCCACTGCGAACAGCAATGCCGGCAGCCGGCCGCGGCTGAGCAAGCGTTCGGCAAGGGGCAGGAAGCGGGTGAAATTCCAAGGTGCGCTCATGGGGCCTCCACAGGAGCCGGAGGTTATCCACATTTATTGTGGATAACCTTGTGAACAGGGCGGCATTGACGCCGCGTGGTGCCCACCGGGCAAGGGCCGGGTACGAATCGGGCGTTTTTTACACAACCGTTTCAAGCGCGCAAACGTTTTGCGACAAAGGCACCTGTATTCAGGCCGGGCACTGCTTGCGACAGTGAATGACGCCAACGGTTCGCGTCAAGCGCTGCTGAAAACGACGACGCCCCGTCGAAACGGGGCGTCTTCATGCAACACGACGGCTGTTACTTGGCCGGTGCTTCGCCGGCCTTGGCCGGGTCTTTGATGGCCAGCAGTTCCAGGTCGAACACCAGGACCGAGTTGGCCGGGATCAGCGGGCTCGGGCTCTGGGCGCCGTAGGCCAGTTCGGCCGGGATGTACAGCTTGTACTTCTCGCCGACATGCATCAGTTGCAGGCCTTCGACCCAACCCGGGATCACGCCGCTGACCGGCAGGTCGATCGGGCTGCCGCGCTCGACGGAGCTGTCGAATACCTTGCCGTCGGTCAGCTTGCCCTCGTAGTGGACGGTGACGACGTCGGTCGGCTTGGGTTGCGGGCCATCGGCCTTCTTCACCACTTCATACTGCAGGCCCGAGGCGGTGGTGATCACGCCAGGTTTCTTGCCGTTTTCCTCGAGGAACTTCTTGCCGGCGGCGGCTGCTTCCTCGCTGGCCTTGGTCAGGCGCTCTTCGGCGCGCTTCTGCAAGGCGGTGAAGGCTTCGACCAGTTCTTCGTCCTTGATGCGCTGTTCCTTCTTGCCAACAGCGTCCTCGATGCCTTGGGCGACGGCTTTTGAGTCGAGGTCGTCCATGCCTTCCTGGGCCAGGCTCTTGCCCATGTTCAGGCCGATACCGTAGGAGGCCTTCTGTGCTGGGGTCTTCAGCTCGACGCTGCTGGTCTGGGCGTCGCAACCGGCGAGGACCAGGCCTACCAGGGCAACCGCGGCCGCCAAACGATGCTGTTTCATGTAATTTCCTTGTTCATGCGCCATGAGGGCAATCAGGGTAAAGCCGCGAGCTTAGCAGGCGGCCGCGACCAATGGCTACCGGCATAAGAGCGGGTTGGGGGCAGGAAGTTCCTGGGTGAAAGCTTGTTCATGGTCGCACAGGCAGCCTTTGGCCAGTATTCACGCTGTTTCACGAGTCGTAGCACGCTTTTGCAGGTGAGGCTCCAGTCTTGCGATTGCTGTCGCGGCCTCTCGCCGGCAAGCCGGCTCCCACAGAAAACACCGTTGCCCTTTCAGGAACTGACTCAGGCGATCCCGACCTGATTGCGCCCACTGTTCTTGGCCAGGTACAGCCCCTTGTCCGCCGCCGAGATCAGCTGCCGGCAATGGCTGCCGACACTCGGGGTCAGGGTCGCCAGGCCGATGCTCACGGTCAGGTGCGACGCCGCCTCGGGCACGGTATGGGCGATCTTCAGGCCCATGATGGTCTGGCGCAGTTTTTCGGCCACCAGGCGCGCGCCACCGGGCGAGGTGTTGGGCAGCACCAGGGCGAATTCCTCGCCGCCATAACGCGCCGGCAGGTCGGTAGGACGCGAGCAGCAGCCACGAATGGCCTCGGCCACCTTGCGCAAGGCCTCGTCGCCGGCCAGGTGGCCGAAACTGTCGTTGAACGCCTTGAAATAGTCGACGTCGATCATCAGCAGCGACAACTGCTGCTGCTCGCGAATCGCCCGGCGCCATTCCAGCTCCAGGTACTCGTCGAAGTGACGGCGGTTGGACAACCCGGTCAGGCCGTCCGAGTTCATCAGCCGCTGCAGCATCAGGTTGGTGTCGAGCAACTGCTGCTGGCTCACGCGCAGTGCGCGGTAGGCCTCGTCGCGCTGCAACAGGGTGAGGTAGGAGCGCGAGTGGTAGCGGATACGCGCCACCAGCTCGATGGTGTCCGGCAACTTGACCAGGTAGTCGTTGGCCCCGGCGGCGAAGGCCGCGCTTTTGACCAGCGGGTCCTCCTTGGTCGACAGGACGATGATCGGAATGTCCTGGGTGGTCGGATTGTTGCGGTACTCGCGCACCAGGGTCAGGCCATCGAGGCCCGGCATGATCAGGTCCTGGAGGATCACCGTGGGCTTGATGCGCATGGCCTGGGCCACCGCCTGGTGCGGGTCGGCGCAGAAGTGGAAGTCGATGTTCTCTTCGTGGGCGAGGCCACGGCGCACCGCTTCGCCGATCATGGCCTGATCGTCGACCAGCAGGACCATCGCCGCACTTTCGTTGATGGTCGTGAAACCTTCGATCGGTAGATCATTCATGCGTAATCACCCGTCCACTGCCGGCCACGCGGCGCGACTCAATACATATCGTCATTTCGGAAAGATTTCCATCAGTCGTCCGGCGATTCGCTCCAGCGGACGTATTTCCACCGCCGCGTCGATCGCCGCGGCGGCCTTGGGCATGCCGTACACCGCGCTGCTCTGCTGGTCCTGGGCGATGGTCAGGAAACCCTGCTGGCGCATCAGTTTCAGGCCTTGGGCGCCGTCGCGCCCCATGCCGGTGAGCAGCACGCCCACCGCATCGCCGGACCAGCAGCGCGCCACGCTCTCGAAGAACACATCGATCGAGGGCCGGTAGATTTCGTTGACAGGCTCGGCAGTGTAGGCCAGCTCGCCATTCTTAAGGAGGCGGATATGGTGGTTGGTGCCGGCCAGCAGCACCTGCCCCGGCTGCGGCGGCTCACCCTCGCGGGCCAGGCGCACCGGCAGGCCGGAGGCGCTGCTGAGCCACTCGGCCATGCCCGCGGCGAATACCTGGTCGACATGCTGGACCAGCACGATGGCCGCCGGAAAACTGCGCGGCAGCCCCTTGAGCAGTACTTCCAGGGCGGCCGGCCCACCCGCGGACGAGCCGATGGCCACCAGTGCGCGGCGCTGCGAGGCCTCGCGCAGCGGCACGCTAACCGCCCGAGGCGCGCTGGGCCGCTGCTGGCCGATCAGCCAGCCGATATTGAGGATCTTGCGCAGCAGTGGCGCGGCTGCCTCGCGTGCATCGCCCGCGCCCAATGCCGGGGTGTCGACCACATCCAGGGCGCCATGGCCCATGGCCTCGAACACCCGGTGCACATTCTGCTTGCGATCCACGGTGACGATGACGATGGCGCAGGGGGTTTCGGCCATGATGCGCCGGGTCGCTTCCACGCCGTCCATGACCGGCATGATCAGGTCCATGAGGATCAGGTCCGGCGTCTGCTCGGCGCACAGGCGCACCGCCTCGGCGCCGTTGCCGGCGACCCAGATCACCTGGTGCGCGGGCTCGAATGCCAACGCCCGGCGCAGGGCCTCGACGGCCATGGGCATGTCGTTGACAATGGCGATTCTCATCCCTGGGCACCTCCGATCAGCTCCACGACCGCATCCAGCAACGCATCGTCATGGAAGCTGGCCTTGGCCAAATAATAGTCGGCACCGGCATCCAGTCCACGACGCCGGTCTTCTTCGCGATCCTTGTAGGACACCACCATCACCGGCAGCGATTGCAGGCGGTTGTCGCGCCGCACCAGGGTGACCAGCTCGATCCCGTCCATGCGCGGCATGTCGATGTCGGTGATCAACAGGTCGAAATCATCGCTGCGCAGCGCGTTCCAGCCGTCCATGCCATCCACGGCCACCGCCACTTCGTAGCCGCGGTGGCCCAGCAGCTTGCGTTGCAGCTCGCGCACGGTGAGCGAGTCGTCGACCACCAGGATGCGCTTGCGCACCGCACCCTTGGCGCCCCGCCCACCGCGCTCGATACGCTCCAGGCGGCCGGTGCTGAGCAGCTTGTCCACCGAGCGCAGCAAGTCCTCGACATCGACGATGAGCACCACCGAACCGTCGTCGAGCAAGGCCCCGGCGGAGATATCCTGGACTTTGCCCAGGCGGGGATCCAACGGCATCACCACCAGCACCCGCTCGCCGATCAGCCGCTCGACGGCCACCCCATAGAGCTGCTCGCGCTCGCGGATCACCACCACCCGCAGGCTCTGTTCGTCGCCCTGGGCCGCCGGCCGGTTGAGAAGCTGGCTGGCGGCCACCAGGCCGATGTGTCGCCCTTCGTGCCAGAAGTGCTGCCGCCCTTCGATCTGCACGATGGCCTCGGCCGCCACGTCGACGGTGCGCTCGATATGCGCCAGCGGAAAGGCGTAGGCCTCGCCGCCCACCTCGACGACCAGGCTGCGAACCACCGACAAGGTCAACGGCACTTCCACATGGAAGCAACATCCCTGGCCGGCCACCTGAGTCAACTCGATGGAGCCGCGCAGCTCACGGACCATGTGCTGCACCGCATCCAGGCCGACACCGCGCCCGGACACTTCGGTGACCGTGTCGCGCAGGCTGAACCCCGGCAGGAACAGGAATGTCAGCAGCTCGGCCTCGCTCATCTGCGCCACCGTCTCGGCCGGTGACAATGCGCGCTCGACGATACTCTCGCGCAAGCGCTGCAGATCGATGCCGGCACCGTCGTCAGACAGTTCGAGGATCAGCAGCCCGGCCTGGTGCGAGGCGCGCAGGCGCACGGTGCCCTCGCTCGGTTTGCCGGCCAGCAAGCGCTGCTCGGGCAGTTCGATGCCATGATCGACCGCGTTGCGCAGCAGGTGCGTCAGCGGTGCCTCGAGCTTTTCCAGCACGTCACGGTCGACCTGGGTCTTCTCGCCCTCGATCAACAGGCGCACCGGCTTGTCCAGCGAGCGCCCGAGGTCGCGGACCATCCGGCTCTGGCCGGTGAGCACATCGGCGAACGGACGCATGCGACAGGCCAGCGCCGTGTCGTACAGCAGTTGCGCGCGCTGGCTGGCCTGCCAACCGAATTCGTCGAGATCGGCCGCCTGCTGCAAGAGGATCTGCTGGGTTTCAGCCAGCAACTGCTGGGTCTGGGCCAGCGCTTCCAGCACCTCCGGCCCCTGCCCGCTCTCTTCCAGCTGGGCCTTCAGGCCATCGAGGCCGCGCATGCCCTGGCCATGCATGCGCTTCAGGCGCTGCAAGGTGGCCAGGTAGGGTTTCAGCCGCTGGGTCTCGACCAGCGACTTGCTCGACAGGTCCAGCAGGCTGTTCAGACGGTCGGCGGTCACCCGCAATACCCGCTCTCCCCCCTCGCCACCGCGCTTGCCGGCCTTGCGGGCAGGCACGGGCTCAGCTTCCGGTTCAGGCTCCGTGGGGGCCTGGAGCGTTGGCTCGGGTTCTGGCCGCGCTGGCATGGCAGCGGGCGGCGCGCTTGGAACGCCAGCCTGCGCGATCACCGACACGGGCGCCGAAGGGTCGAGCAGTGTTGTCATCTGTGCCAGGAACACCGCCACGGCGGCTTCGCCGCCCTGATCTCCAGGGGTCGCGATACGCATCAACAGGTCGGTACCTTGCAACAAGGCGTCGATATGCTCCGGGCGCAGCAGCAGGCGGCCCTCCTGAGCGGCCACCAGACAGTCTTCCATGACGTGGGCGACGCTGACCCCGGCATCGATGCCGACAATCCGCGCCGCCCCCTTGAGCGAGTGCGCCGCACGCATGCAGGCCTCGAGTTGATCGGGTTGCGCAGGGTTGCGCTCCAGCGCCATCAAGCCGACGCTGAGCACCTGGGTCTGGGCCTCGGCCTCCAGGCTGAACAGCTCGAGCAGCGACGCATCGCGCATTTGCTCCGGGGTCATGACAGGCTCCGCTTCACGGCTGACATCAGGTGTTGTTCATCCAGCACTCGCACGCTGCGCCCTCGCCACTGCAACACGGCAGCGGTGAAATGCGCCGCATCGCGGCCGTTGTCCTGGCCCGCAAGGTCAAGACGATGGATGCCGTCGATCTCGTCCACCGGCACCACCACCGGCCCGCCCTCGGCCGCCAGGATCAGCATGCGCGGCATGCTCCGCCCGGTGCGCTCCGCGCCCGCTTGCGTCGGCACGCCCAGCAGGTCGGCGAGCGACAGGCAAGGCACCAGCGCACCGCGCACATTGGCGACGCCCTGCAGCACACGCGAGCGCTGGTGCGGCAACGAGTGCACCGGCTGCGCCGGGGCGATCTCGGCCAGGCAGGCGGTGGCCAGGGCCAGCCACTCCTCGCCCAGGCGGAACAGCAGCATCGAGCGGCCGACCGCGCATTCCTCCACGATGGCCGTTTCGACCTGCTCGTCCTGGACCAGCGCATAGCGGTCCAGCAGGCGCGTGGCCGCGTCGGCATACACCTCGCAATTGCGGCAGTGCACATGCCGCTCCAGCAACGGGCACTGCTTGTCGCCATGCACGCCGATGCGGTTCCAGCAATCATCGATGGGCTGGTTGTCATTGGCGATCAGTTGCATATGGTATCCGCCGCTCATCGTTCAGACTCCCTGCCAGCTCGGGCGGCACGCTCCTGCAGGCGCCGGGCACCGGCATCGTCCCCCTGCGCGGCCAGCAGCATGGCCAGGTGCATCAGTGCCTCAGGGTGCTGCGGCTCGAGGTAGAGCGCCTTGCGATAATGGGTGATGGCCTGCGCGGCATCGCCTTCGGTGTCACTGAGCAACCCCAGCCAGTAATAGACCTGCGCCTTGGGGGCGAACTGGCGCAGATAGCGTTCGCAGTCCGCCCTGGCCTGCTGGTTTTCACCGGCATTGGCCTGCCGGGCAATGAGGGCCAGCAACTGCGCTTCGCCCTGCGCCGGGACCGGCGCCGCTGGCACGGCGCTCGACCTGGCGGCTCGGGGCGGCAGTGCCACGAGACGCGGCGGCGGCGGCGCGACCGGCTGGCGCGCAACCGGCAACGGCTTGGCAACAGGCGGTGGGGCATCATCCTGGCGCACATAGGCGAATGACTGGGCAATCCCCAGCGGGCGCATGCCCAGGCGCGCCAGCAGGCTGCCCTCGGCGGGGCCGATGAACAGCACGCCCTGGGCGTGGATCAGGCGCTTGAGTACCTCGAACACCCGCTGCTGGGTCGGAACATCGAAGTAGATCAGCAAGTTGCGGCAGAACACAAAATCGTACAACCCTTCACGCGCCTTGAGCGCCGGGTCGAGCACGTTGCCCGCCTGCAGGCTGACTTGCTGGCGCACCCGCTCATCCAGGCGATGGGTATCGCCGCTTGGGCTGAAGTGCCGCTCGCGAAAGGCCAGCTCGCTGCCGCGGAAGGAGTTGCGCCCGTAAAGCGCCTGCTCGCCCTTGGCCACCGAACTGGGGCTGATATCAATGCCATCGACGCGGAAAGCGCCCGGGCTCAGGCCACCGTCGAGCAAGGCCATGGCGATCGAGTAGGGCTCCTCGCCCGTCGAGCACGGCAGGCTGAGGATACGCAAGGGCCGTGCGCCGGCAAGTTCTGCCGCACGCTTGTGCGCCAGCCCCGCCAGCGCGGTGAAGGATTCGGGGTAACGGAAGAACCAGGTCTCCGGAACGATGACCGCCTCGATCAAGGCCTGCTGCTCATCGCTGGACTGCTGCAAACGCAGCCAATAGTCGTCGAGATCCGCAGCCTGCACGAGCGTGCAGCGCTGGCGCAGTGCGCGCTCGACCATCGCTGCGCCGACCGACTCCACGTCCAGCCCGATACGTTCCTGCAGGAAACGGAAGAAACGTTGCTCGCTCATGCTGGCTCCTGCCCGGGCTCGACGGGGTACAGCAGCTCACGCACCGCGTCCGACAACAGGTCGTTCACCTGGATGCGCTGCAACAAACCGCGGGCGTCCTGGCGCACCGGCCCGAGATAGCGCGCGTCGGCATTGTCCAGGCCGTATGGCTGGAATTCCTCGGGGGCACAGCGCAGCGTATCGGTGGCCTGCTCCAGGACAAGCCCCAGTTGCAGGTCAGGACGGCGCGGGTCAGCGCGATAGTGCACCAGGACCATCCGCGTACTGCTGCGCGACTGTGCCGGCATGCCGAAGCTCAGCGCCGACAGGTCGATCACCGGTACCAACGCACCACGGTGGGCGAGCACGCCGGCCACCCAGCCCGGCGCCTGGGCGATGGGTTTGAGGGTACGGCACGGCAGCACTTCGATCACCTCACGCACGTCCAGGGCGAAGCGCTGGTCGGCGATGCGAAATTGCAGGTACAGCACGCCCTTGCCGGCTGATTCGCGATCCTCGCGAGGGGACGGTTCGTTCATCGTCGTCAGACTTTGAACCGCGAAACACCGCCACGCAGCCCGGCGGCTACCTGGCTCAGTTCGTCGATAGCGAAGCTGGCCTGGCGCAGCGATTCCACGGTCTGGGTACTGGCATCGCTGAGCTGGGCCAGTGCCTGGTTGATCTGCTCGGCGCCGGTGGCCTGGGCCTGCATGCCCTCGTTGACCATCAGCACCCGCGGCGCCAGCGCCTGTACCTGATGGATGATCTGGCTGAGCTGCTCGCCCACTTGCTGCACCTCGAACATGCCGCGGCGCACTTCCTCGGAGAACTTGTCCATGCCCATCACCCCGGCCGACACCGCCGACTGGATCTCGCGCACCATCTGCTCGATGTCATAGGTGGCCACGGCGGTCTGGTCGGCCAGCCGGCGTACTTCGGTGGCGACCACGGCGAAACCGCGACCGTACTCACCGGCCTTCTCTGCCTCGATGGCAGCGTTGAGCGACAGCAGGTTGGTCTGGTCGGCAACCTTGACGATGGTCACCACCATCTGCGTGATATTGCTGGCCTTCTCGTTGAGGATCGCCAGCTTGGCGTTGACCAGGTCGGCGGCGCCCATCACCTGGTGCATGGTCTCCTCCATGCGCGCCAGGCCCTGCTGGCCGGCACCGGCAAGGCTCGAGGCCTGGTCGGCCGACGAAGTGACTTCGGTCATGGTGCGCACCAGGTCCCGCGAGGTCGCGGCGATTTCCCGCGAGGTGGCGCCGATCTCGGTGGTGGTGGCGGCTGTCTCGGTGGCGGTGGCCTGCTGCTGCTTGGAGGTGGCGGCGATCTCGGTGACCGAGGTGGTCACCTGCACCGACGAGCGCTGGGCTTGCGACACCAGGTTGGCCAGGGATTCGGCCATTTCGTTGAAGCCACCCTCGATCGCGCCGAACTCATCCTTGCGGTCCAGGCTCAGGCGCATGCTCAGGTCGCCCGAACGCAGGCCGTCGAGGGCATGCACGATGCGTTGCATGGGGGCGGTGATCGCGCGCATCAGCAGCAGGCCGCAAACGCCGGCGGCGACGATTGCCAGCAGCAGCGAGACGATCATGCTGCCTTTGGCGGTGGCCACGGCGCTGACGATTTCATTGGTGGCGTTGTCGGCCGACTCCCGGTTGCGCTCGATCACTTCGTTCAGATGCAGGCGCCCTTCTCTCCAGGCGGGCGTCAGCACCTCGGCGATCAAGCGCTGGGCTTCGGCGTAGTTCTTCTGGCGATAGGTTTCCAGGACCTGATCGACGATCTTGACGTAAGCCTCTTCCTGGCGCGTGAAATCGTCGAACGCGGCCTGGTCGGCCGGGTCGCGGATAGTGCCCTGGTAGCTGGCCATATGCTGCTTCAGACGGTCGTCGAAACTCTTGAACAACTCGGCATCGGTCGTGGTGAACTCGCGGTGGTTCGACAGGCCGACCAGTTGCTGGCTGGTCACGTAGCTGTCGACCCAGGCGCTGCGGATCATCGAGCTGTAGTAGAGCCCGGGAATGCTGTCGGAGCCTACCGCCTCCTCGCTGGACTCGATCGCCACCAGCCGCGAGTAGGCGGCCACGATCATCAGCAGCATGATGGCGATGATCACGGCGAAACTTGCCAGGATCCGTTGGCGCAAGGTCCAGTTCTTCACATTCAGCCCTCAGGAATTCGATACGAGCGGGAAAAATCGCCGAAGTATAGCCCAGGCTTCCTACGTATTTGCGGCTGAATGCTGCTGTATTCAGGCCTCCGTGCCCATTGATATGGCCAATTGCAGGCTCATTGATCCGCGGCAAGCCTGACCTGGTTCTCCAGCTCCAGGCGCAAGGCAGGGTCCAGACGCAGCTGACGCGCCAGTTCGTCGAGGTAGGCGCGCTCCATGAAATTCTCCTGGTCGACCATCATCACGCTGGCCAGGTACATCTCGGCGGCCATTTCCGGCGTCTGCGCGGCGCGGGCCACTTCGGCCGGATCCAGCGGCTTGTTCAGTTCGGCGTGCAGCCAGTGCTGCAACTCGCGGTCGCTGTCCAGGCGAGTGAACTCGCCTTCGATCAGGGCCCGCTCACGGTCATCGATATGGCCATCGGACTTGGCTGCCGCCACCAGCGCCCGCAGCACTGCCTGGCTGTGTTGCTCGACCTGGGCCGGCGGCAGGCGATCCAGCGTCTGCGGCTGCTGATCGCTGGCGCCCTGGCGTGCCTGCCAGTTGCCATAGGCCTTGTAGGCCAGCACCCCGAGCGCGGCCAGGCCGCCGTAGGTCAGGGCCTTGCCGCCGTACTTGCGGGCCTTCTTGCTGCCCAGCAGCAAGCCCATGGCCCCCGCTGCCAACGCGCCACCGCCCGCACCGGACAACAGGCTGCCAAGGTTCCCCGAACCTTTGTCGCTGACGCCCTTGCCCTGCTGGTTCTGCAGCAGGGATTGACCGGTTTTCAAAAGCTGATCGAGCAGACCACGCGTGTTCATCTGACAGGCCTCGCAAACATTCACGGTTGAGAAGGCCCCAGAGTAGGCCGACAAGCTGAAGCCTCGCTTAACGCATTTGCATCCGAATGTTGCCCTCCTCGGTTTGTTGCCACGGCCAGTCGCTTCTAATCTGTAGCGTCACTGCGGCACAGTGCGCTCGAGTACCACAAGGAGAACCGCTCCATGCAAACCCGAATGCTGATCAACGGTCACCTGGTGAACGGCGAAGGCCCGGCCTGGACCGTGCTCGACCCGGCCAAGGGCAGTGCCCTGGCACAGATCAACGAGGCCACCGAGGCCCAGGTCGACATCGCCGTGCGCGCCGCCGACCAAGCCTTCGAGCACTGGTCGCAGAGCACGCCGAAGGAGCGCGCCAGCGCATTGCTGGCCATTGCCGAGGTCATCGAACGACACGCCGAGGAACTGGCCCGGCTGGAATCGGACAACTGCGGCAAGCCCTATGCCGCGGCGCTCGGCGACGAGATCCCGGCCATCGCCGATGTGTTCCGCTACTTCGCCGGTGCCGCACGCTGCCTGGGTGGCCTGGCGGCGGGCGAGTACCTGCCCGGGCACACGTCAATGATCCGCCGCGACCCGCTGGGCGTGGTCGCCTCCATCGCGCCTTGGAACTACCCGCTGATGATGCTGGCCTGGAAGATTGCCCCCGCGTTGGCCGCCGGCAACACCGTGGTCATCAAGCCATCGGAGCTCACCCCGCTGACCGCCCTGCGTCTTGGTGAGCTGGTCCGTGAGCTGCTGCCGGCCGGCGTGCTCAATATCCTTTTCGGCCGTGGCCAGACCGTCGGCAACCCATTGGTCACCCATGCCAAGGTGCGCATGGTGTCGCTGACCGGCTCCATCCCCACCGGCGCGCACATCATTGGCGCCACCGCCGACAGCGTGAAGCGCATGCACATGGAATTGGGCGGCAAGGCACCGGTGCTGGTGTTCGACGACGCTGACCTCGACGCTGCCATCGATGGCATCCGCACCTTCGGCTTCTACAACGCCGGGCAGGACTGCACCGCCGCCTGCCGGCTGTACGTGCAGGACGGCATCTACGAACGCTTCGTCGAACGCTTGGGCGCGGCGGTGGCGAGCATCAAGCCAGGCCCACAGCAGGCGGCCGACACCGAACTCGGCCCGTTGATCAGCGCCCAGCATCGCGACAAGGTCGCCGGCCTGGTGAACCGCGCCATCGCCCAGCCGCACATCCGCCTGGTCACCGGTGGCAAGGCACTGCCCGGTGATGGCTTCTTCTTCGCCCCGACCGTGCTGGCCGATGCGCTGCAGGACGATGAAATCGTCCGCCACGAGGTGTTCGGCCCGGTGGTGTCGGTCACCCGCTTCAGCGACGAAGCCCAGGCGCTGGAGTGGGCCAACGACTCGGAGTATGGCCTGGCCTCGTCGGTGTGGACCCGTGACAGCGGACGCGCCCACCGCCTCGCCGCACGGCTGCAATATGGCTGCACTTGGGTCAACACGCATTTCATGCTGGTCAGCGAGATGCCGCACGGCGGGCAGAAGCATTCCGGCTATGGCAAGGACATGTCGATGTACGGGCTGGAGGACTACACCTGTGTGCGCCATGTGATGTTCAAGCACTGATGCATGACTAGCCGGTGGGGGCAAAACACCCACCGGCTTTTTTCCTGCAAAGCAACGCGATTTTTCCTGCCTATCGCCTGAACTACACCCTACCGCCGATCTATTGAGTTCAATGGCGCTGGTATCACAGACTGATACCATGAATAATCGTCAACGTGCGTTACTCGAACTTGTCTTCAACAAGCCCGTTCCCCGAACGCTGGACTGGTCGCGCCTGGAGTCCCTGCTGGTCTCGCTCGGTGCCCGGGTTATCGAGGGTAGAGGCTCGCGTGTGCGCTTCGAACTCAACGGTGAGGTTGCGACCTTTCATCGTCCTCACCCCGACCGGCACGCCAAACCCTATCAGGTGCGCGATGCCCGCCAGTTCCTGGAGCAGGCAGGAGTTACACCATGAATGTGATGAATTACCGCGGCTACTCGGCGCGCATCGAATACAGCGACGAAGACCAGTTGCTGATCGGCCATGTCGCCGGGATCCGCGACGTGATCGGCTTCCATGGCGAGTCGATCAGTGAATTGCGCCAGGCGTTCGAGGAAGCTGTCGACGACTACCTCGAAACCTGTCGGCGCCTGGGGCGTGAACCGCAGAAAACTTACTCCGGCAAACTCAGCCTGCGCCTGGAGCCTGCTCTCCACGCCAGCGTGGCGGCCAAGGCCGAGCTGGCGCAGAAGAGCATCAACCAGTGGGTCAGCGACATCCTCAGCCAGGCCGCCTGCAGCTGAGTCAGTCGCGCAGGTCCGATTCGTGGATCGGGTTGGCCCGGCTTGTCGCGCGTTGGTATTGCGCCGGCCAGGTCGCCTTGTTGCCGCCCAGGTCGTCGTCGGCGTGCAATGGCCAGTAAGGGTCGCGCAACAGTTCGCGGGCCAGGAAGATCATATCGGCCTGGCCGGTGCGCAGGATATGCTCGGCCTGGGCCGGCTCGGTGATCATGCCGACGGTGCCGGTGGCGATCTCCGACTCCTTGCGCACCCGCTCGGCGAAACGGGTCTGGTAGCCGGGGCCAGTGGGGATTTCTGCATTGACCGAGGTCCCTCCCGACGACACGTCGATCAGGTCGACGCCCAAGGCGCGTAGCCGGCGGGCCAGTTCCACGGTCTCGTCCGGGTTCCAGCCATCCTCGACCCAGTCGGTGGCCGACACCCGCACCAACAGCGGCAGCTCCTGTGGCCAGGCCTGGCGCACCGCCTCGGCGACTTGCAGGGTCAGGCGGATACGGTTTTCAAAGCAGCTGCCGTACTCGTCGCGGCGCTGGTTGCTCAGCGGCGAGAGGAACTGGTGCAGCAGGTAGCCGTGGGCAGCGTGGATCTCGACGACCTTGAAGCCGGCCTTCAACGCCCGCTCGGTGGCGGCGACGAACGCGCTGACGACCTGCTGGATCTCGTCCTTGCTCAGTTCATGGGGGACGGTGTGCTCGGGGTCGAAGGCAATCCTGGAGGGTCCTACCGGCTGCCAGCCGCCGTCTTCAAGCTTGACGCTGCCGTGCTTGCCCAGCCACGGCCTGTGGGTGCTGGCCTTGCGTCCGGCGTGGGCCAGTTGGATGCCGGGGACGGCGCCCTGGGCGGTGATGAAGCGGGTGATGCGCTGCAGCGCGGGGATCTGCTCGTCGTTCCACAGGCCGAGGTCTTCTGCAGTGATGCGCCCATCGGCGGTGACCGCGACCGCTTCACTGATCACCAGGCCGGCGCCACCGACAGCGCGGCTGCCCAGGTGCACCAGGTGCCAGTCATTGGCCAGGCCGTCGACGGCGGAGTACTGGCACATGGGGGAAACGGCGATACGGTTGGGCAGGGTCAGCTGACGCAGGGTATAGGGTTCGAGCAGCAGGCTCATGGCGCACCTCCCAGGGACTCCAATGGTTGCCGGGCCGGCATTTGTAGTGGGGCGTGGGGCGTGGGCCGGTACCGGTAGGTTTCAGCCTAGACCATGGCTCCGAGGGGCGTTTGCCCATCGCCCTGCGCCGCTCGTTCCTCCTCGCGCAAGGTCAGCACCTCGACGCCACTCTGCGTCACCGCCACGGTGTGCTCCCATTGCGCCGACAGGCTCCGGTCACGGGTAATTACCGTCCAGCCATCGCGCAAACCGCGGGTCCCGCGCCCACCCTGGTTGATCATCGGCTCGATGGTGAACACCATCCCTGGTTGCAGCTTCATGCCCGTGCCACGCTGGCCGTAGTGCAGCACCTCCGGCGCCTCGTGCATCTGCGTGCCGATGCCGTGCCCGCAATACTCGCGCACCACGCTGTAGCCGGCGGCCTCGGCGTGGGCCTGGATGGCGTGGCCGATATCACCGAGGGTCGCGCCGGGGCGCACCTGCTCGATGCCCTTCCACAGCGCGGCATAGGTGGTGTCCACCAGCCGCCGGGCCTCTTCGCCGATCTGGCCGATGCTGTACATCTTCGACGAATCGGCGATATAGCCGCCCTGCTCCAGGGTGATGTCGACGTTGACGATCGAACCCTCCTTCAGCACCTCGTCGGCCTTGGGCATGCCATGGCAGACCACATGGTCCACCGAGGTGTTCAGGGCAAAGGGAAAACCATACTGGCCCTTGCTCGCCGGCCGCGCCTTGAGGGTCTGGACGATGAAGGCCTCGGCGCGGTCGTTGATCTGCATGGTAGTCACGCCGGGGCGGATGAAACCGTCGAGGTCGGCGAACACCCGGGCCAGCAACTGGCCGGCACGGCGCATCAATTCGAGCTGGGCGGCGTCCTTGAGGATGACCTTGCTCATTGCAGCAGCTCCTTGAGATTGGCCTGCTCCTGGCGCAGCAACTGGCGCAGCAGTTCCTGGTAGGTGGCCTGCGGGTGCAACTCGGCCAGCATGCCGATGCGGATCCAGTGCTCGGCCTGGGCGTTGATCGAGCGCGACAGCGCGGCGCTGGCCACGCGCAGGTCTTCGTGGAGGTCGTCGGCGATCTTGACGATGCCCATGTGCGATTACCTATATATGAAACGCATGCGAATCATATATCCATAAGCCAGCTGGCGCCATTCGCTGGTGCACCGTTCCCCATATCGGTGCGCGCGCCCCTCCCGGGCGAGCCCACTCACACCGCAGAGACGCGCCCCGCCGTGATATGGCCCGGGATTTGCTGCCGGCAAGGCATCGAGGCCATCAACGCCGATGGTCCTCCCTCCACGACGAAGGCGCCGTGTTGCCCCGCTTGCCACTTGCAGGCCGGGCAGCCGGCGCCTTTGTCGTTTCGTCAGCAGGAGATCGTGATGAGCGGCAGTGAAGTGCGCAGTGTTTGCCCGTATTGCGGAGTCGGGTGCGGCATCGTCATGCACGTGAGTGAAGGCAAGATCGTCAAAGTCAGCGGCGACAAGCAGCACCCCAGCAACTTCGGGCGCCTGTGCACCAAGGGGCTGACCGCCCATGTGCCGCTGGAGGCCGGGCGCATGGCCCACGCGTTCGTCCGTGACCAGCGCAGCCAGCAGCCAGCCCGTCGCCCGCTGCAGACCGCCATCGCCGAGACGGCCGGGCGCCTGCGCACGATCATCGATACCCACGGCGCCGACGCCGTGGCTTTCTATGTCTCCGGGCAAATGTCGCTGGAGGCCCAGTACCTGGCCAACAAACTGGCCAAGGGCTTCATCCGCACCCGCCATATCGAGTCCAACTCACGCCTGTGCATGGCCAGTGCCGGCAGCGGCTACAAGCAATCGCTGGGCGCCGACGGCCCACCCGGCAGTTATCAGGATTTCGAGCGCGCCGAGGTGTTCCTGGTGATCGGCGCGAACATGGCCGACTGCCACCCGATCCTGTTCCTGCGCCTGCTCGACCGCCTCAAGGCCGGTGCCAGGCTGATAGTCGTCGACCCCCGGCGCAGCGCCACCGCCGACAAGGCCGACCTGTTCCTGCAACTGCGCCCGGGTACCGATCTGGCCCTGCTCAATGGCCTGCTGCACCTGCTGCATGCCAATGGCCACACCGACGCGGACTTCATCGCCCGCCACACCGAAGGCTGGGAGGCACTGCCGGCGTTTCTCGCAGACTACCCCCCCGAACGCGTCGCGGCCATCACCGGACTGGCCGAGGCCGACATCCGCGAAGCCGCCCGCCTGATCGGCGAGGCGGGCGAATGGATGAGCTGCTGGACCATGGGCCTGAACCAGAGCATCCACGGCACCTGGCACAGCAATGCCCTGTGCAACCTGCACCTGGCCACCGGCGCCATCTGCCGCCCCGGCAGCGGGCCGTTCTCGCTGACCGGCCAACCCAATGCCATGGGCGGCCGCGAGATGGGTTACATGGGGCCGGGCCTGCCGGGCCAGCGTTCGGCGCAGGTGGCAGCCGACCGCGCCTTCGTCGAAGCGCAATGGCAACTGCCCCCCGGCACCCTGCGCGACGAAGGGGGCGAAGGCACCGTGGCACTGTTCGAGCAGCTCAAGCATGGCGAGGTGAAAGCCTGCTGGATCATCTGCAGCAACCCGGTGGCCAGCGTCGCCAACCGCCAGCAGGTGATCGACGGCCTGCGCCAGGCACAGCTGGTGATCAGCCAGGACGCCTTCCTCGACACCGAGACCAACCGCTACGCCGACATCCTGCTGCCGGCGTCATTGTGGGCCGAGGGCGAAGGGGTGATGATCAACAGCGAGCGCAACCTGACCTTGATGCCCCGCGCCGTCGAGGCGCCCGGCGAAAGCCTCGAGGACTGGCGCCTGATCGCGCGCATCGCCTGTGCCCTGGGTTATGCGCACGCCTTCGACTACCCCGACGCCGAAGCGGTGTTCGATGAGATCCGCCGCTTCCACAACCCGGACACCGGCTACGACCTGCGCGGCATCGACTATGCCGGCCTGCGCCAGGGCCCGCGGCAGTGGCCAAGCGCGCCGGGGCGCAAGGACGCTCGCAGCCCCCAGCGCTATGTCGCGCCAGACGCCCCACAGACGCCGGTGTTTCCGACGCCCACCGGCAAGGCCCGGTTCTTCGCCCGCCCCTGGCTGCCGCCGGCGGAGCTGCCCGACGATGCCTTCCCCTTCGTGCTCAACACCGGCCGCGTGCAGCACCAGTGGCACACGCTGACCAAGACTGGCCAGGTACCCAGCCTCAACAAGCTGGAGCCCGGTCCCTTTGTCGAGATCCACCCCGACGACGCCCGGCGCCTGGGTATCGCGGACAAGGACCAGGTGGCGATCCGTTCGCGCCGCGGCCAGGCCGTGCTGCCGGCGCGACTCAGCGAGCGGGTGCTGCCGGGCAACTGTTTCGCCCCGTTTCACTGGAACGATCTGTACGGCGAGCAACTGGCAATCAACGCGGTGACCTGCGACGCGGTGGACCCGACTTCGCTGCAGCCGGCCCTCAAGCACTGTGCCGTGGCCCTGGAACGGGTCGCCGGCGAGCGCATCGACACCCTTGAACTGACGCTTCCCCCGGCCCCCATCGCCATGCCCACCGCCACCCTGTCCCGCCTGCTCGGCCTAGAGACATTGCCGGCTCCGATCCTGGCCGAGCAAGAACGCCATTACCTGCAAGGTTTCCTGCTCGGCCTGAGCCAGGCCCGCACCGAAAACGTGCCTTGCCTGCCGCCCGATGCGCCCCTGGCGCCGGAGCGACGCCTGTTCGTCAACGGCCTGCTGGCCGGCCTGTTCGCCCGGCCCGCGCCGGCGTCGCAAGCAGCGCTCGAAAGCCCTCGTCACCACGTGCTGTGGGCCTCGCAGACCGGCAATGGCGAGCACCTCGCCGAACGCTGCGCCCAGCACCTGCGCGACGCGGGGCTGGTGGTCGCGCTCAGTTGCATGGAGGAGGTGCGCCCATCCCAACTGCGAGGCGCCGCCAGCCTGCTGCTGATCGCCAGCACCTTCGGCGACGGCGATGCGCCGGACAGCGGCGCCACGTTCTGGCGAGCCCTGCAGGACGAAGAAGGCGCCAGCTGTGCCACGCTGCCCTACGCCGTGCTGGCCCTGGGGGATTCGAGCTACGACCAGTTCTGCGGCTTCGGTCGCAAGCTCGACCAACGCCTGGCCGAGCTGGGGGCCCGGCGTCTGCTGGCCCGGGTCGACTGCGAGCCGGATTGCGAAGCGGCCTTCGGCGCCTGGCTCGATGCCCTGCTGCCCAAGCTTGGCAGTACCCCGACGGCTACCACCACCGCGTCGGCCACCGCCCGCGGCAAACACCAGCCCTGGCCTGCCACCTTGCGGGAGAACCGCCTCCTCAGCGGCCCGGATTCAACCAAGGAGACTCGCCAACTGGTCTTCGACCTGTCCGGCAGCGACCTGCGCTATCAACCCGGCGATGCCCTGGGCGTATGGCCGCGCAATTGCCCGGGCCTGGTCGACGAGCTGCTGATGCTGATGCAGCTGGACGGCCAGGCCGAGATCGAACTCGAGGGCCATGCCCCAATGCCCCTGCGAACCGCGCTTGAGCGGCACCTGGACATCACCCAGGTCAGCCGCCAGCAACTCGAAGTCTTCAGCCAGCACGCCAGCGGCTTGCAACGCCTGCTGCTGCCAGCATGCAAGGACGAACTCAAGGAATGGCTGTGGGGCCGCCAGTTGGCCGACGTGCTGCGCGAGTACCCCCAGGCCATGCCGCTGGGCAACTGGTTGTCGCTGCTGAAACCCTTGCAGCCGCGCCTGTACTCGATCAGCTCCAGCCCCCGGGCTCATCCCGGCCAGGTACACCTGACCGTCTCCATCGTGCGCCATGGCGAGCGCAAGGGCGTCTGTTCGAGCTTCCTCGCGGACCGGGCAGCGGCGCTGGAGGTGGGGGTATTTGCGCAGCCATCGAAACATTTCCACCTGCCCGAGGACGACGGGGTGCCTATCGTCATGATCGGCCCCGGTACCGGTATCGCCCCCTTCCGCGCCTTCCTCGAAGAGCGCGAACTACGTGGGGCCCCAGGGCGCAACTGGCTGTTCTTCGGCGAACAGCATGCCGCCTGCGATTTCTACTACCGCGAACAATTGCAGGCCTGGGAGGCCTGCGGGCATGTGCGCCTGAGCACGGCGTTCTCCCGTGACCAGGTGGAAAAAGTCTATGTGCAGCATCGCCTGCTGGAACACGGCGCCGAGCTGTGGCAATGGCTGCAGGCGGGTGCCCATGTGTATGTGTGTGGCGATGCCCGGCATATGGCCCGGGATGTGGACACGGCCTTGCGCCAGCTCGTGGCGGAGCACGGCGGCCTGGACGAGACCACAGCTGCGGCGTATGTCGAGGGGTTGGGGCGGGACAAGCGCTACCTGCGGGATGTGTATTGATGCACCACGCTGGTGAGGCTTGCACCTTTGTTGTGCCCCGAACGGCCTCATCGCCGGCAAGCCGGCTCCCACAAGGATACGCCGCATACGGGCCCGCAGCCCGGTGGGAGCCGGCTTTCCGGCGGTGAGTCCCGTGAAGGCTACCGATGAGTGGCCGCTTGGCACACTCCCTGCTTTTCAACGAAGTACAACAGCCCCTCGATCAACGGCGATCGTCCAGGGGCCTGACACTGATGAGTACAGGCAAAGGCGCCTGGAGCTTCGGCTCCAGGCGCCTTTTTCGTTTTTCCGTGATCGAGGATCGGCTATGCAGGCAACAGCGAACGAAGCACAACGAGCGCGACTGGTCATCGTCGGCAACGGCATGGTCGGCCATCACTGCGTCGAGCAACTGATCGAACGCGGCGCCAGCGCGCGCTTCGAGCTGCACGTGTTCGCCGAGGAGCGCCAGCGCGCCTACGACAGGGTGCACCTCTCGGAATACTTCACCGGCAGTTGCGCCGAAACCCTGGCCCTGTGCGACCGCGACTACTATGCGAGCAACGGCGTGCACCTGCACCTGGGCGAGGCGGTAGTGGATATTGATCGCGAACGCCAGGAAGTGATCACCGCCGAAGGCCGCCTCGGCTACGAACAGTTGATCCTGGCCACCGGCTCCTATCCGTTCGTGCCGCCCATCGAAGGGTCCAGCGGCAATGCGCGCCTGGTCTATCGCACCCTCGAAGACCTCGATGCGATCCGCGCCGCCGCCGGCAGCGCCCGCCGCGGCGTGGTGGTCGGCGGCGGCCTGCTCGGCCTCGAGGCCGCCAACGCCCTCAAGTCGCTAGGCCTGCAAGCGCATGTGGTGGAGTTCGCGCCGCGGCTGATGCCAGTCCAGTTGGATAGCGAGGGCGGCGCGGCGCTCAAGGCGCGCATCGAGGCGCTGGGCGTAGGCGTGCACCTGGCCCGCGCCACTCAGTCGATCAGCACAGGCGAACACTACCGCTACCGCATGAATTTCGACGGCGGCGAACACCTGGAAACCGACCTGATCGTGTTCTCCGCCGGCATCCGCCCGCAGGATGCCCTGGGCCGAACCTGCGGCCTTACAATCGCCCCCCGCGGCGGCGTGGTGATCGACGGTCAGTGCCGCTCCAGCGACCCGCGCATCTTCGCCATCGGCGAATGCGCTTCGTGGAACGGCAGCGCGTTCGGCCTGGTCGCCCCGGGATACGCCATGGCACGTAACCTGGCAGCCCTGTTGATGGGCGAGTCGGCAAGCGAGTTCAGCGGCGCCGACATGTCGACCAAGCTCAAGCTGCTGGGTGTGGATGTTGGCTCCATCGGCGATGCCCAGGGCGTCACGCCGGGGGCGCGCAGCTATCGCTTCATCGACGAAGCCACGGCCTCCTACCGGCGCCTGGTGGTCGATGCCAGCGGCAAGCGTGTGCTTGGCGCGGTGCTGGTCGGCGACAACAGCTACTACGACACCCTGCTGCAATACGCCCAGAACGGCATCAAGCTACCGGCCGACCCGGCCGCGCTGATTCTGCCCCAGGGCTGCGGCGCGCCGGCGCTGGGCGCCGATGCCTTGCCCGACAGCGCGACCATCTGCTCGTGTCACAACGTCAGCAAGAGCGCGGTGTGCGCCGCCATCGACAGTGGCTGCGGCGACCTCGCCGCCGTCAAGGCATGCACCAAGGCCGCCAGCGGTTGCGGCGGTTGCGCGGCGCTGCTCAAGCACGTGTTCGAGCACGAACTGAGCGCCCGCGGCGTGACCGTCGACAAGAGCCTGTGCGAACACTTCGCCTACACCCGCCAGGAGCTCTACGGGCTGGTGCGGGTAGAAGGCATCCGCACCTTCAACGAGCTGCTCGAACGCCATGGCAAAGGCCAGGTGGGTTGCGCCATCTGCAAGCCGGCGGTGGGCAACATCCTCGCCTCGTGCTGGAACCAGCCGATCATGGACCCGGCGCTGGTACCGCTGCAGGACACCAACGACACCTTCATGGCCAACATGCAGAAGAACGGCACCTACTCGGTGGTGCCGCGCATCCCCGGCGGCGAGATCACCCCGGAAAAACTGATCGTGATCGGCCAGGTGGCAAAGAAGTACGACCTCTATACCAAGATCACCGGCGGCCAGCGCATCGACCTGTTCGGTGCCCAGTTGCACGAACTGCCGCTGATCTGGGGCGAGCTGATCGCCGCCGGCTTCGAGACCGGGCACGCCTACGGCAAGTCGACGCGCACGGTGAAATCCTGCGTCGGCAGCACCTGGTGCCGCTATGGCGTGCAGGACAGCGTGGCCATGGCGCTGCGCCTGGAGGACCGCTACAAGGGCCTGCGCGCGCCGCACAAGCTCAAGTTCGCGGTGTCTGGCTGCACCCGCGAATGCGCCGAGGCGCAAAGCAAGGACATTGGCGTGATCGCCACCGACAAGGGCTGGAATCTCTACGTGTGCGGCAATGGCGGCATGCGCCCACGCCACGCCGAACTGTTCGCCACCGACCTGGACGACGAGACCTTGGTGCGCCTGATCGACCGCGTGCTGATGTTCTACATCCGCACCGCCGACAAACTGCAGCGCACCTCGGTGTGGCGCGAGGGCCTCGAGGGCGGGCTCGACTACCTCAAACAGGTGGTAATCGACGACAGCCTGGGCCTGGCCCGCGAACTCGAGACGCAGATGCAGCAGGTGGTCGACCGTTACGAATGCGAATGGGCCAACGCCTTGGGCGATCCGGAAAAGCTCAAGCGCTTCCGCACCTTCGTCAATGACCAACGCGGCGATCCCGATGTGCACTTCGTGCGCGAGCGTGGCCAACGCCGGCCGGCGGCGCCCCTGCAGTTGATTCCCACCCATGAGGAGGCAATGTGATGAACCTGTCCAACACGGCTGTAGCAAGTGAAACCCGCTGGCAGGCGGTGTGCCAGGCCAGCGACCTGGTCGCCGACTCCGGGGTGGTGGTGTGGCACGAGGGCGAGCAGGTGGCGTTGTTCTACGTGCCGGGACAAGGGCGGGAGCTGTATGCCGTCGGCAACCGCGACCCACGCTCAGGCGCGAACACCATCGGCCGTGGACTGCTGGCCAGCCTGGGAGCAACGGTGGTGGTGGTGGCACCGCTCTACAAGCAGCATTTCTGCCTGCAGGACGGCGCGTGCCTGGAGGATCCGACACAGCACTTGCCAGTGTGGCCGGTGCGTATCCGTGGGGTGACGGTCGAATTGGGGCTGAGGCTCATATGACACGGCCAGGTACAGCTCGATCACCCGACGTCAGTGAGATCAAGGTACAGCCTCGAATCCGCCCGGGTCAGTTCAGCCGCAAGCCTGCCTTGATGGCTTCCCAATGGGCAAGATCGACCGCTTCCAGCGGTGTTTCCTTGCTATAGCTGACCGCCACGAAACGGGCCTGCCCGCTTGGCGTGTAGGCCAACTGACGTTGATACGAGACCACTTCGCCGCGCTTGAACTGCAGGCTGACTTCCAAGCCGTGAATGGCACGATCGACGCCGGCGCTGACCGGCAGTGGGTCGCTGATGACCGCCCCAAGGCGTTCACGCAACTGCGCCAGTTGCTGCTGGTAAAGCGCCTCCAGCGTCTGCCCGGCAGCCAGCGGACTGCGGGCGATCACCAGGGTGGTGCCACGCTGACGGAAGGTCAGCATGTTCATGGTGGTGTCTTCGGGCGTTTCATCGCCCAGTTCAAGGACCAGGTCCTGGGTCAGGTAGGCGGCCATTGCGCAGCTCCATGCATCGAAGCGGCACACGCTAAAGGTTCGGGGCTTTGCCTGCAAGGGAGGAACCGCCGTCCGCCGACGAAGATCACCCGGACGTTGCAGGTCTGGCCCGCACGGATACACTGCCCGGCATGAACCTCGATACCCGCATCAAGTTCCGCCATCTGCTGTGCTTCCTGGAGATTGCCCGACAGGGCAGCCTGGCCAGGGCCGCCGACGTGCTGGCGATCAGCCAGCCTGCGATCTCCAAGACCCTCAAGGAGCTGGAGGATCTGCTGGAAGCTCGCCTGTTCGAGCGCAGCCACCAGGGCGTCGCCCTGACCCCGGCCGGTACCCGCTTCATGCGCTATGCCGGCCCCAGCGTGCAAGCGCTGCGTGACGGGGTCGGCAGCGTGCGAGGGGAAGCGCGGGCGCCGTCGCAGGTGCGTATTGGCGTGCTGTCGACTGTCGAAGGGTTACTGATGCCCGAGGTGCTGTGCCGCTTGCACCAGCAGCACGAGGCATTGGTAATCAGCGTGGTGACCGGGGCCAGCGCCCAGCTGCTCGGGCAGTTGCACCTTGGCGAGCTGGAACTGGTGATAGGCCGTATGACCGACAGCCCGCAGATCCAAGGGCTGTCGTTCGAGCACCTGTACAGCGAGTCGATGACCCTGGTGGTGCGACCCGGACATCCGCTGCTGGCGGCTCAGCCTATTGATCGCACGCAGGTCGGTGCCTATCCACTGGTGCTGCCACCGCCAGGCACGACCATTCGCCGGCATGCCGACAGCCTGTTCGTGCAATGCGCGATCCAGCTGCCGGCACAGCGCCTGGAGACTCTGTCGCTGGCCTTGAGCAGGCGCTACGTGCTGGGCAGCGAGGCGGTCTGGGTGGCGCCGCGCGATGCCGTGCTGATCGACCTCGGGCGGGGAGAACTGGTCGAGCTCGACCTGGGCGTGCGTGAGCCGGGCGGCTCGGTGGGCATCTGCCGCAATGCGGCCCTGGCGCAGAGCCTGCCGGCGCAGTGGTTGTGCGAGGTGCTCCGGGAGGTGGCCGAAGCTTACCGGCTTGGGACATACCCCTGACAACCCGACGCGCGTATTCCTATACAATCCCCGCCAGTTCCCAGCGCCTCCAGGACCTTTTCATGGACGAAACCGCGCAGCACTGGCTGCATGCCCTCTCCGCCCCCATGGCCGCCCTCAACGGCGCCAGCTACACCGCCCCCGACTACTTCGAAGGGGAAGACCAGACCGATCTGGAGCGCTGGTGGGGGATCAGCGACCGCGCCCAGTTGCTGGACATGCTGAACATGGCCGACAACGGCCACGCCACCGAAATGAGCGAAGCCTACTGGCAGTACCAGCGCTGCCTGCCCAGCCAGTGGCAGGCCCTGCTCGACACCTTGCCCCCACGCGAACGCATCCGCCACGAATACGCCGCCCGCACCTTCCCCGACTGTGGCCCGGGCGGCACCCGAGCCTGGGACCTGGGGCGCATGAGCTTCCTGCTGCGCGCCGGGGTCAAGAAAGGCCTGATCGACCGCGACGAAAGCCTCTACCTGCACTACCGCCTGGCGCTGCGCGCACGCCACTACTACAACCGCTGGGACTGTTACCTGGCCGGCTACCTGTTTGGCAAGGCGCTATGGAATGTCAGCGACAGCAGCGACGAGACCTTGGCCGCCGATCTCGAGCGCCAGGGCAGCGAGCACTGGAACCGCTGCATCCTGCTTAACCTGCGCCTCGGCGCCCATGAGTTGCTGGCCGGGTTGCCCTGGGACATGGACCTGCCCGAGCCGCCGCGCCCCGCCACCCTGGAAGAGGACTGCTGGTCATGAGTTGCTGGATTCGCCTGGGGATCGAACCGACCCAGGACCTGGACGCCATCCGCCTGGCCTACCGCGGCCGCCTGCCCACGCACCACCCAGAAACCGACCCGGAAGGTTTCCAGGCCCTGCGCGCGGCCTACGAGGAAGCGCTGCGCCTGGCCCGCGAGCAGGAAACCCACGAGGCCGAGCCAACGGTCGCCGAGGACACCCCACATCCGACACTGCAGCACTTCCATCGCCTGCTCGAGGAGCCGTCGCTGCGCTTCGACCCGCAAGCCTGGCAGGGCTTCATCGCCGAGCTGGACGAACTGCCACTGGACGAACTGGACGACCTCGGCTGGCAGCTGTTGCACACCCTGCGCGACTGCGGGCCGCTGTCCCATCACTGCGCGGGCCTGCTAGCCCGGCGCCTGGGCTGGGCCGACCAGTTGCTGCGCCTGGACAACCCCCACGAAGTGGAAGCCTTCCTCGACCGTCTCGCGCAGCCGGACCCCTTCGATACCGCATGCATGCGCGACTGGCCAGCCCCGGCGCAGATGGAGAGCCTGTGGTATTTCCGCAGCCTCGAGTACTGTTACCAGCACCGCCCATTGTTCGAGTACGAGCAGTTCGCCAGCGTGCATACCTGCCTGGCGATCCCGGACGACTCGGCGCTGGTACAGCGCCTGCTGGTGCAGTTCAGCCAGGCCGGCATCGCCAGCCGGACCTTCCACGGACTGCTCCAGGCACAACAGGCGCAAACCCCGGACGATGCCGACCTGCTCTACCTGCTGGCCCGCCAGGCCGATGCCCTGGGGGCCGAGCAACAAGCGCTGGACTGCTGGTTGCGGCTGTACCGCCAACACCAGCATCCACAGGCCGAGCGCTGGCTGATCGACCTCTGCGCCCGCCATCAACCCCAGCGTCTGCCCTTGCTGATCCAGGCCTTCGACTGCTTGCATACGCCAGCCGGCTGGCCCGAGAACCTCGGCGACCCGGCCCAGGCCTGGGGCAGCCCGGGGCAGTCACCGCAGACCCTGGCGCGTTGGTCCGAAGCCTCGCGCCTGAAGCTGGACGGCATCGCCAGCACCTTCGTCGACTGGCATCTGGACGGTGACGACGAACTGCCGCTGCTGGCCTGGCTGCTGCAGGAGCAGCCGGAGCACAATCTGCACCGCTTGTATTGGCATGCCTGGGCCCTGCAGCGCGGCGAGGCCGGTTTGCTGCGCCTGGTCCTCGCCCAGCCACCGGCCAAGGACGCCCTCGACGCGCTGATCCTCGAGGGCTTCCAGCGCCAGGCGAGCCAGCAGTTGCATTGGCTCGATCAGGCTCCCGTGGTCCAGGCGCTGACGCAACTCAGCGCCAGCGATGATCCGGCGGCTACCTTGCCCGAGGCCCTGACCGAGGATGCCATTCGCCCGGTCTGCCGTGAATGGCTGCGGCGCATGCGGGTCTATCCGGCCCATGCCCTGCACACGCTCAACCGTCAGTTCGACATGCGCCGCCTGTTCACCACCCCGTTCGGCCTGCAACTGCAAGACCGCCTGGCCGAAGCCGGAGTTCTGTTACCTTCGATGCCCGAGGGCGAGGCACTGTGGCAGTGGCACCGCCAGCAGCTGTTCATGCTGGCCCTGCTGGAGCAACCTTCACGTTGGCTGGCACTGATCGATCCGGCCTTGCCCGGGCAGTTGCACTACCCGGCCGAGCATCCGTTCGCTCCGACACACGCCCTGCTCTGTCAACTGCTGACCAGCCCCGAAGGCGCCAGTGGACTGCTCGGCAGCCTGGATATCCGCGATCCGGTACAAGCCCTGATCTCGGCACGCCTGCTGACCTTGCAGCAGGCGCTCAACAGCACGCGCCTGCCCAACGCCGTGCAACTGCTCGCTTGCCTGGACAACGACGACGGCGGACTGCGTACCGATTATCCGCTGGGCTACCTGCTGTTCTGCGCAGTGCTGCACCATGATCCGTCGCTGGACGAACCACAGCGCTGCGCGTTGCGCGACCGCATGCAGGCGCTGGACCTGCAAGACGACTGGTTCGAAGCGCTGCGCCGGGGGTTGCTGAACGGCCAGGCCAAGCATCCGCCGGCTGCCGCGGTGCGCGCGCAAGGCCTCGACAGCCGCACGGTCGACGACGTACTGGATGCGCTGCACCGCCTGCTGAACACTTGCACCCCACCCAAGACCCGGCTGCTGCGCGCCCTGCAAAAGGTCAAGGACGATCCGGAACAGGACCCCGGCCTGCGCTGCGCGATCATGGCCGTGCTGTCATGGAGCGAACGCCTGCTGTTGGACATGATCAAGGAACCGCCGGCGCCGATGTGGGCGTTCTGGAAGCTCAAGAGTCGACTGAACCGCACGGGCCTGGCCGTGCACGTGGCAATCATCGCCTTGGGCGCCAGCCTGATGCTCCATATCCCGGCGATGTTGGTGGTGATCAGCGTCTTGTCGATCAGCGGCTTCCTGCGTCGCCTGCGCGACCTCGGCCACGGCGTGCCGGCACTGCTGCTGGTGATGGTGCTGACCCGCGTGCTGCCGTTCTCGTCACTGGTGCTGCTGGGCCTGCCCGGCGACAAGCTGCCAAACCGTTACGGCCCGGTACCGGGCAAAGGGCAGCCGCTGGAAGGCGGCCTGCAGGCCACCCTGCGCCGGCTCAACGCTCAGTAACGCAGCTCGTCGAGCGCCTGGCTCAATGCCTGGCGCTCACGGCTGATCTCGCCGGCCTGCTGCCCGGCCAGCACGGCATTGAAGGCGTCCAGCCAGCTGCCGATCAGCTCGCGCTCGTCGCCCAGGCTCTGCATCCAGGCTCGCTCCAGGCGGGCCAGCAAAGTGCGGTTGGGCAGCGTGTCACGTGGGTGGATCTTCAATTTTGCCAGGCGTTCCTCACTGGCCTGGCGTGCCTGCGCATCCAGCCCGGTGGGGCTGCGGTCGATACTGTGGCTGTGCTTCTGGCCGCTCTCGAGGAAGGTCACGTCCACTTCCAGCAGGCCGTTGATGTCGTAGCTGAAGCGCACGTCCAGCGACTGGATCTCGCCGGTCGGCTGCAACGGAATCTCGAAACTGTCCACCAGGATGTTGTCCCGCACCCATGGCCGCTCGCCCTGGTACACGGCGATGCGCACGAACTTCTGTTCCGGGTGGCTGCTGTAGAAACGCTGCACCTTGGACGTGGGGATGATCGTATTGCGCTCGATGATCGGCGAGAAGGCACCAGTGACATCCTCGCCCCGGGACGAGGCCACGCCAAGGGTGTAGGGGCAGACATCGGTCAGGATCAGTTCGTCGATGGCCGCGTCGCGGGCCTTGCACGCCGCCTGGCTGGCGGCGCCGAGGGCAACGATGGTATCCGGGTCCAGGTGCCGGTACGGCAGGCGCCCAAACAGCTTGGCCACCAGTTGCTGCACCTGCGGCATGCGCGTGGCGCCGCCGACCAGCACCAGGCTGTCCAGCTCGCGCGGGCTCAAGCGGGCATCACGCAGGGCCTGTTCGATGGGAGTGCGTACCCGTGCCAGCAAGGGCGCCCAGATCGCCTGCAGCTTCTGCTCGTCCAGCTGCCACTCGCGGGGCTGGCCATCCATGCTCCAGGCAAAGGTGCGACTGCCCTCGCCCACTTCGCACTTGAGCTGCTCGATGGCGTCGTGCAGGCTGGCCAGGGCCTGGGGCTCCAGGTCTTCGGCCTTGAGGCTCCAGTCACGCAGGCAGGCCTGCAGCAGCGCCTCGGTGAAATCCTCGCCGCCCAGGTAGTTGTCTCCGGTAGAGGCATGCACCTCGATCAACGGCAGGGCGTACTCCAGTACCGTGACGTCGAAGGTGCCGCCGCCCAGGTCGAACACCAGGGTGCGCTCGAACTTCTGCTCATGCAGGCCGTAGGCCATCGCGGCGGCGGTGGGTTCGTTGATCAGCCGCTGGACCTTGAGCCCGGCCAGTTCGGCCGCGAACACCGTGCGTTTGCGCTGCTCGTCGCTGAAATAGGCCGGCACCGAGATCACCGCCTCGCTCACCGGGCAGCCCAGATAGGCCTCGGCGTCCTGCTTGAGCGAACCCAGCACCAGCGCCGACAGCTCTTCAGGGGTAAAACGGTGTTCGCCCAGGGCGTAACGCTTGTCGCTGCCCATGAAGCGCTTGAACGCCGCGGCGGTACGTTGAGGGTGCGTGGTCAGGCGCGCCCGGGCGGCCTGGCCGACGAGGATGCTGCCATCGTCATCGACGCTGACCACCGACGGCGTCAGCACCTCGCCCAGGGCATTGGCGATCAGCCGCGCTTCGCCATCCTGCCAGACGGCGATCAGGCTGTTGGTGGTACCCAGGTCGATTCCCAGCAAGGGAGTGGTGTGTGTCGGAGCGGGAGAGAGGCTGGCATCCTGCATGGTCGGTCTCTTGCTTGCGGTAGGAACCGGCGCAAGGCCTGCTGGCCAGTTGCGGCGGACAGGGGATTCTGACGCAACGCCAGAAACAAAAAAAGCGACCCTAAGGTCGCTTTCTCTGTTGCTTCCGGGTGTTCAGTGGGCCCTGGAAGCTTAATATGGCGCGGCGGACGGGACTCGAACCCGCGACCCCCGGCGTGACAGGCCGGTATTCTAACCGACTGAACTACCGCCGCGCTATACATCGAGTGGTGGGTGATGACGGGATCGAACCGCCGACCCTCTGCTTGTAAGGCAGATGCTCTCCCGGCTGAGCTAATCACCCTTCGTCTCGGTGTGGCGCGCATTCTACGGAGGACCTCCTACCCTGGCAAGCACTTTTTTCAAAATATTTGAAAAAAATTTCCAGGCCTTTCAAAGACCTAGCCGCGCCGCGATTTTCTTCCTCTATATAGGACTGCTGGCCCTCTGACAGGGTTGGCCTGGAACCGTCGCTCGGAGAATAATGCCCGCCTTATGTATTAAGGAGAGATTCCCCCTCATGTGGTTCAAGAACCTGCTGTCCTATCGCCTGACCCAGGAAGTACCGTTCGAGGCCGAGGCCCTGGAGGCCGCCCTGGCCAGCAAGCCGGCCCGCCCCTGCGCCAGCCAGGAACTGACCACCTACGGCTTCGTCGCACCGTTCGGCAAGGGCGAGGATGCCCCCCTGGTTCACGTCAGTGGCGAATTCATGCTGATCGCCGCACGTAAAGAAGAGCGCATCCTGCCCAGCAGCGTGGTCAACGACGCGGTCAAGGAGAAGGTCGAGGAGATCGAGGCCGAGCAGATGCGCAAGGTCTACAAGAAGGAACGCGACCAGATCAAGGACGAGATCATCCAGGCCTTCCTGCCGCGCGCTTTCATTCGTCGTTCGATGATCTTCGCCGCCATCGCCCCGCGCCTGGGCATGATCCTGGTCAACTCGGCCAGCGCCAAGCGCGCCGAGGACCTGCTGTCGACCCTGCGTGAAGTGATCGGTTCGCTGCCGGTGCGCCCGGCCACCGTGAAGATCGCGCCAAGCGCGACCATGACCGACTGGGTCAAGTCGCAACAGGCCGCCGAAGGTTTCTACGTCCTCGACGAATGCGAACTGCGCGACACCGCCGAAGACGGTGGCATCGTGCGCTGCAAGCGTCAGGACCTGACCGGCGAGGAAATCCAGCTGCACCTGAGCACCGGCAAGGTGGTCACCCAACTGGCCCTGGCCTGGCAGGACAAACTGTCGTTCGTGCTCGACGACAAGATGGTGATCAAGCGCCTGAAGTTCGAGGAGCTGCTGCAAGAGCAGGCCGAGCAGGATGGTGGTGACGAAGCCCAGCAACAGTTCGACGCCAGCTTCCTGCTGATGATGATGACCTTCACCGAGTTCCTGCCGGTGCTGTTCGAAGCACTCGGCGGCGAAGAGATCCCGCAGGGGGTCTGACCCTTCAGGCCGGCGCGGCCCAGCGGCGCCGGCTGAACTTCAGCCGCACCCGCAGCCTTCGATGCTGTTCCTGCGCCAGGGCGTCCTTGGGGATGCACTGGCTCTGGCTGAACCATTGCCCCTTGCGCACGAAGCGCAGCACTACCACCGCGGGCAAGGCAACGCTGTCACGGCACAGGCGCACCGGTTGCCAACCCCGGGCACGACTGTATATATGCCAGCCACGCGGCTCCCGACGCAGGCCGGTGACGGCGCCAGGGTGGGACAGCAGGATCCGGCGGGGGATGGCCCACCAGGCGTGGGCAAGACAGGCAATGACCAGCAGGCCCTTTGGCCAACCGGGCAACGCGACCACAACGCTGGCGATGAGCGCCAGCGCCTGGCAGGCGAGATAGGCCGTCAGCAGCAGGCGCGAGCCCTGCCAACGGCACTCGAATGCTTCACTTGGGCTGGACACGGTCCAGGATGATGCGGACCATGCGCTGCAACTCCGGATCTTCGGACTCGCTGCGCTCCATGAACCAGCCGAACATGTCCTGGTCCTCGCAGGTCAGCAGGCGACGGTACAGCTCGCGGTCCGCTTCGCTCAGGCTCGGGTAGACCTCCTGGGTGAACGGTACCAGCAGCACGTCCAGTTCCAGCATGCCGCGACGGCTGTGCCAGAAAAGCCGATTGAGTTCAGTTTGTTCGACCATGGGGCCCTCCTCGAATGGTCGCGCAGTATACCGCGCAGCGAATGAAGCGGCACAAGGCGTTGGTCTACTCACCTACCTATTTTGTTACCGGCGTTCTATGATGGCCGCCAGTCTTTAGCTACCGCGATGACCCATGGCCGATTCCGCTTTCTTCTGTTCCCTCTCCCATGAGGGCATCCTCGCCGTCCGCGGCTCCGACGCCGGCAAGTTCCTGCAGGGTCAACTGACCTGCAATATCAGCTACCTCAGCGAAGCCCATGCGAGCCTCGGTGCCCGCTGCATGGTCAAGGGCCGCATGCAGTCGAGCTTCCGTATCCTGCCCGAGGGCAATGGCTACCTGCTGGCCATGGCCAGCGAGCTGCTCGAGGCGCAACTGGCCGACCTGAAGAAGTACGCGGTGTTCTCCAAGGCCACGCTGAGCGACGACAGCGCCGCCTGGGTGCGCTTCGGCCTGCAGCACGGCGACGCGGCCCTGCAGGCGCTGAGCCTGAGCGTGGCGGACGAGGCCGGCGCGACCGCACGTCATGATGGCCTGATCGCCATCCGCGCCTCGGCCGGGCGGGTCGAACTGTGGGCGCCTGCCGACCGGGCCAGCGCCGTGCGCGGGACGCTCGCCGCCGCGCTGCCAGAGGGCACGCTCAACGACTGGCTGCTTGGCCAGGTGCGCGCCGGCATCGGCCAGGTCATGGGCCCGACCCGCGAGCTGTTCATCCCGCAGATGATCAACCTGCAGGCCGTCGATGGCGTGAGCTTCAAGAAGGGTTGCTACACCGGCCAGGAGATCGTCGCCCGCATGCAGTACCTGGGCAAGCTCAAACGTCGCCAGTATCGCCTGGCGCTGGCCGAGACAGCGGTACCCGAGCCGGGCGACGAGATCTTCTCGCCGACACACGGCTCGTCGGTCGGCGAGGTGGTGATCGCCGCCAGCACCGGCAGCGCCGTCGAACTGTTGGCCGTGCTCAGCGCCGATGCCGTGGCGGACGACAACCTGCACTTGGGCAGCCTGGAAGGCCCGCGCCTGACGCTGCTCGACCTGCCTTACGAACTGGACCGCGACCGGGAAATCCAGCGCTGACCAGCCCGCCCCGGCGTTACGCCGGGGCTGCACCACCTTTGCCGTAGAGAAGTCCATGAACAAGCTGGCCGAGAAGGTCCAAGCGCAATTGCTCGCCGCCATCGACCGGGACGACCTGGTCCTGCCGACGCTTCCGGAAGTCGCCCTGAGCATTCGCGAAGCCGCCGAAGACAGCGAGATCAGCGTGTCCGCCTTGAGCAAGGTGATCGGCCGCGACGCCGCCCTCTCGGCACGCCTGATCAAGGTGGTCAACAGCCCGTTGCTGCGCGCCGCCGTCGAAGTCACCGACCTGCACACCGCGATCACGCGCCTGGGCATCAACTACAGCTGCAACCTGGCCATCGGCCTGGTGATCGAGCAGATCTTCCATGCCCGCGCCCCGGCGGTTGAACACAAGCTGCGTGATATCTGGGCCAACAGCCTGGATGTGGCAGGCATCAGCTATGAACTGTGCCGACGCTACACCCAGCTCAAGCCCGACCAGGCCACCCTCGGCGGCCTGGTGCACCAGATCGGCGCGTTGCCGGTGCTGATCTATGCCGAGGAGCACAACGAGTTGCTCTCCGACCCGATCTGCCTGCATTTCGTGATCGAACAGATCCAGCCGGTGCTGGGCGACAAGATTCTTAGCGCCTGGGAGTTTCCCGAGCAACTGGTCAGCCTGCCCAGCCAGGTGCAGGACCTGGACCGGCGCACCGACCAGATCGACTACATCGATATCGTCCAGATCGCCCGCTGCATCTGCCAGCGCGAGCGCATCCGGCCACTGGCCGCCCTGCCCGCCTACCGGCATCTGGGGCTGCCCTATGGCACCGAGCTGGATATCGCCGAACTGCTGGATGCGCGGAGCATGTTGCGCTGAATCGACAGGGCTGATCGCGGGACAAACCCCGCGATAGCCGACATCAATCCGCGATAAAACTCACCCGCACCTTCAACCCGCCGCGCTCGCCGTCATGCAGGCTGATCTGCGCCAGGTGCGCCCGGCAGATCTCGCCGACGATGGCCAGCCCCAGCCCGCTGCCCTGGGCGCTGCGCCGGTAGAAGCGCTCGAACACCCGCTCACGCTCATCCTGCGGAATCCCTGGCCCATCGTCCTCGACTTCAAGTACCGCCGGCGCCAGCACCCGCAGCACGACGTCACCGCCTGGCGGGGTGTGGGCCAGGGCATTGTCCACCAGGTTGCTGAGCAGCTCGTTGAGCAAGGTCGGCTCGCCCTTGAGCCATACCGGCGCCTCGGCCTCGAGCGCCAGGGCAACGCCGCGGGCATGAGCCAGCGGCGCCATGGCCATGCCCAGCTCGCGGGCCAGCTGGCTCAGGTCCAGGCGTTGCGCACCGCCCTCGGCGATGGCGCGGGCGCCATTCTCCACCCGCGCCAATGACAGCAACTGGTTGGCCAGATGGGTGAGCCGGTCCGTGCCCAGGGCCGCCGCCTCCAGGGTCTTGCGCCATTCTTCTGGCTCCCGTGAGCGCAGGCCCAGCTCGACCCGTGCCTTGAGCGCCGCCAGCGGCGTGCGCAGCTCATGGGCGGCGTCGGCGATGAACTGCGCCTGGCGCTCGAACTGGCCACGCAGCCGCTCGGTGAAATGGTTGAGGGCACGCACCAGCGGCCCCAGTTCGCGCTGCACCTGTACCACCGGCAAGGCGCGCAGGTCGTCCGGCTGGCGCTCTTCCACCGCCGTGCGCAAGCGCTCCAGGGGACGCAGGGCGGCGCTCACCGCGAACCACACCATCATCAGCGCGCCGAAGGCCAGCATCCCCAGGCGCAGCAGGGTGTCGGCCATCAGCCCGCGGGCCATGCGCACCCGCGCCTCCTCGGTCTCGGCCACGCGAATCTCGGCCATGCCGTTCATGTTTGGTTCGCTCACCGCCTTGAGCAGGCTGACCACACGCACGTCCTGACCCAGGTAGGTGGCATTGTAGAACCGCGCCAGTGCCGGGTAGTCGTCGGTGCGCGGCGTGCCCGGCGGTGGCGGGGGCAGGTGCTCGTAGCCGGAGATGAGCTTCTGGTGGATGTCCAGCACCTGATAGTAGATGCGCCCGGCGCTGTCATAGGCGAAGGTGTCCAGGGCCACGTAGGGCACATCGGCGCTGAGGGTGCCGTCGCGCTGCGACAGGCCGGCAGCGATGGTCCGCGCCGACGCCAGCAGGGTCCGGTCATAGGCGGTGTCGGCGGCTTCGCGGCCATTCCAGTAAGCGCTCAGGCCGCTGGCCAGCATCAGCACCACCAGCAGCAACGCCAGGTTGCCCAGCAGGCGCCCGCGCAGGCTGCCGTTGTCACGCATCGCGGTGCTCGAGCAGGTAGCCCAGGCCACGGAAGGTGACGATGGCCACCGGGTGACCGTCGAGCTTCTTGCGCAGGCGGTGAATGTAGATCTCGATGGCGTCGGGGCTGGCCTCCTCGTCGAGGCCGAACACCTGGGCCGCCAGCTGCTCCTTGCTCATCACCCGGCCGGGGCGGGCAATCAGTGCCTCGAGCACGCTCTGTTCGCGCTGGGTCAGGGTCAGCGGCTCGCCATCCAGGCCGAAGCGCCGGGTATCCAGGTCATAGACCAGCGGGCCGCAACGCTGCTGGCGCTCGCCGCCGAGCACGCTGCGCCGCAGCAAGGCCTTGACCCTTGCTTCCAGCTCGGTCAGCTCGAAGGGTTTGGCCAGGTAGTCGTCAGCACCGAGGTTCAATCCATGCACCCGGTCCTTCACATCGCTGCGGGCGGTGAGCATCAGCACCGGCAAGGTCTTGCCGCGCCCGCGCAAACGCGCCAGCACCTCGAAGCCGTCCATGCGCGGCAGGCCGACATCCAGCACCGCCACGGCATAGTCCTCGCTGGCCAAGGCCAGGTCGGCGGCCACGCCGTCATGCAGCACGTCCACGGTCAGGCCCTGGCTCTTGAGGGCCTGGGCCACGCTTTCGGCCAGTTGCAGATGGTCTTCGACCAGCAGCACACGCATCGGATTCTCCCTGTTCGGCTGGGCTTTTTGCGCGGAGTGTACCGCCGTGGCGAGTGCTGTGAAGCCCTCGCAACAAACCTTTCACGCTGAAAGGTTAGCGAAAGGTTGGTTACCTAGCATCGCACCACGGCCGCCCCGCGCGCCGCAAAAAGCACCAGCAAGGTGCAAACACATAAGAACAATAAATGGAGTCACCGACGATGCTGTCCACGCAGCCGCAGGCGTACGCGCCTTTCCGTTCCCTCGCCGCCCGACCTTCCGCCCTCGCCAGCGCCTTCGCCCTTGCCGGTGTCGCGCCCGTGAGCCAGGCCGCCTTCTTCGAAGACAGCACGGCCACCTTCGAAACCCGCAACATGTACTTCAACCGCGACTTCCGCGACGGCACCAGCGCGCAGCAATCCAAGCGCGACGAATGGGCCCAGGGTTTCATGCTCAACTTCGAGTCCGGCTATACCGAAGGCACCGTGGGCTTCGGCCTGGACGCGCTGGGCATGCTCGGGGTCAAGCTCGACTCCAGCAAGGACCGCACCGACACCGGCCTGCTGCCGACCCACGACAACGGCAAGGCTGCCGACGAATACTCCAAGCTCGGCCTGACCGGCAAGGTCAAGGTCTCGCAGACCGAACTGAAGGTCGGCACGCTGATCCCCGAGCTGCCCACGCTGCAGCCCAACGACGGGCGCATCCTGCCGCAGACCTTCGAAGGCGGCCTGGTCACCTCGAAGGAGATCAAAGGCCTGACCTTCACCGGCGCCCGCCTGGAAAAAGCCAAGGACCGCAACGACACCAACTGGGAAGACCTGGCCCTCAACAACAAGAACAGTCGCTTCGGCGGCACTTTCAGCGCCGACCATTTCGACACCGGCGGCCTGGACTACCAGTTTACCGACCGCATCACCGGCAGCTACCACTTCGCCCAGCTCGACGACATCTACCGCCAGCACTTCATCGGCATGCTCGCCAGCCAGCCGTGGGGCCCGGGCACCCTGGGCGCCGACCTGCGCCTGGCGATCAGCGACGATGCCGGCGCGGCCAAGGCCGGCAAGATCGACAACACCACCTTCAACGGCATGCTCAGCTACACCCTGGGCGGGCACAAGGTCAGCGGCGCCTGGCAGCAGCTCACAGGCGACAGCGCCTTCCCCTACGTCGACGGCGCCGACCCCTACCTGGTCAACTTCGTCCAGATCAATGACTTCGCAGGTGCCGACGAGCGCTCCTGGCAGGCACGCTACGACTACAACTTCGCCGCCCTCGGCATCCCCGGCCTGACCTTCATGACCCGCTACATCAGCGGCGACAACGTCAGCCGCGCCGCCGGCGGCGAGGGCAAGGAGTGGGAACGCAACACCGAACTGAAGTACGTGGTACAAAGCGGCCCGTTGAAAAACGTCGCCGTGCGCCTGCGCAACGCCACCTTCCGCTCCAACTTCGCCCGCGACGCGGACGAGGTGCGGCTGCTGGTGAGCTACAGCGTGGCTCTGTGGTAACCCATAACAACAACGCTCACGGAGATAGACGATGACATTTTCACTGCGCCGCCTCGTCCTGGCCACCGGCTGCCTGCTGCTGGCCGGCAACGCCCTGGCCGCCGAACCCAAACGCCCCGAATGCATCGCGCCGGCCTCGCCCGGCGGCGGTTTCGACCTGACCTGCAAGCTGGTGCAGAGCGCCCTGGTCAACGAGAAGATCCTCAGCAAGCCCATGCGCGTGACCTACATGCCCGGCGGTGTCGGCGCGGTAGCCTACAACGCCGTGGTTGCCCAGCGGCCAGGCGATGCCGGCACCCTGGTGGCCTGGTCCAGCGGTTCGCTGCTGAACCTGGCCCAGGGCAAGTTCGGCCGCTTCGACGAGAACGCAGTGAAATGGCTGGCGGCGGTCGGCACCAGCTATGGCGCCATCGCGGTAAAGAGCGACTCGCCCTACAAGACCCTCGATGACCTGGTCGCGGCCCTGAAGAAAGACCCGAGCAAGGTGGTGATCGGCTCCGGCGGCACCGTCGGCAGCCAGGACTGGATGCAGACCGCGCTGATCGCCAAGGCCGCCGGCATCAACCCGCGCGACCTGCGCTACGTGGCCCTGGAAGGCGGCGGCGAGATCGCCACCGCGCTGCTCGGTGGGCATATCCAGGTGGGTTCCACCGATATTTCCGACTCCATGCCGCACATCCAGAGCGGCAACATGCGCATCCTCGCGGTGTTCTCCGAGAACCGCCTGGACGAGCCGGAGATGAAAGACATCCCCACCGCCAAGGAGCAGGGCTACGACATCGTCTGGCCGGTGGTGCGCGGTTTCTACCTCGGGCCGAAGGTCAGCGACGAGGACTATGCCTGGTGGAAGGCCTCGTTCGACAAGCTGCTGGCCTCCGAGGAGTTCGCCAAGCTGCGTGACCAGCGCGAACTGTTCCCGTTCGCCATGACCGGCGAAGAGCTGGACGACTATGTGAAGAAGCAGGTGGCTGACTACAAGGCATTGGCCCGTGAGTTCGGGTTGATCCAGTAAGCATCGACCCCGTGGGAGCGGGCTTGCCCCGCGATGCCCCATCGCGGGGCAAGCCCGCTCCCACGCCCCGCTCTTCGACCATGAGGATTTATTCCATGATCCTGCAACGCCTCTTCGCCCTCGTCCTGCTGGCGCTGTGCGCCGTGCTGGCGGTAATGGCCTGGCCCTACCAGGCCGCCTTCTCCTACGAACCGGTGGGCCCACGCGCCTACCCGCTGCTGATGCTCGGCCTGATGAGCCTGGGCCTGCTGTACCTGGCCATTCGCCCCACGCCCATCGTGCGCAAGGACGACGAACCGGAGCTGGACCGCGAGACCCTGATCAAGATCACCGCCTGCGTCGGGCTGCTGATCGTCTTCGCCGCCACCTTCGAGGCGCTGGGCTTCATCCTCAGCGCCATCCTGGTCGGCCTGCCCATGGCCCGCCTGTACGGTGGCCGCTGGCTGCACAGCGCCATCGTGGTGGTGGGCATGAGCATCTTCCTCTATTGGTTGTTCGACCGGGTGATGGACGTCCCCCTGCCCCTCGGCCTGCTCGACGTACTGGAGAACTGACACATGGATACCTTGAGCTACCTGGGCCAGGGCTTCGGCGTCGCCCTGAGCCCGTACAACCTGGTCACCGCCCTGACCGGCACCCTGATCGGCACCGTGGTCGGCCTGCTGCCGGGCCTGGGCCCGATCAACGGCGTGGCCCTGCTGATCCCCATCGCCTTCGCCCTCGGCCTGCCGCCGGAGTCGGCGCTGATCCTGCTGGCCGCGGTGTACCTGGGCTGCGAGTACGGCGGACGGATCAGCTCGATCCTGCTGAACATCCCGGGCGAAGCCTCCACCGTGATGACCACCCTCGACGGCTACCCCATGGCCCGCCAGGGCCTGGCCGGCGTGGCCCTGTCGCTGTCGGCCTGGAGCTCGTTCATCGGTGCCCTCATCGCCACCTGCGGCATGGTGCTGTTCGCCCCGCTGCTGGCGAAATGGGCGATCGCCTTCGGCCCGGCGGAGTACTTCGTGCTGATGGTGTTCGCCATCGTCGCCCTCGGCGGCATGGCCGGCGACAAACCGCTGAAGACGTTCATCGCCGCGCTGATCGGCCTGTTCCTCTCGGCGGTGGGCATCGACGCCAACAGCGGCGTGTACCGCTTCACCGGTGACAGCGTGCACCTGGCCGACGGCATCCAGTTCGTGGTGCTGGTGCTGGGGCTGTTCTCGATCAGCGAGATCCTCCTGCTGCTGGAGAAGACCCACCATGGCCATGTGGCGGTCAAGGCCACCGGGCGCATGCTGTTCAACTTCAAGGAAGCGGCCTCGGTATTCTTCGTCAACGTTCGTTGCGGCCTGCTCGGCTTCTTCATGGGCGTGTTGCCGGGCGCTGGCGCGACCCTGGCCAGTGCCGTGGCGTACATGACCGAGAAACGCATCGCCGGCGACAAAGGCAAGTTCGGCAAGGGCGACGCACGTGGCCTGGCAGCCCCGGAAACCGCCATCGGCGCCTCCTGCTGCGGCGCCCTGGTACCGATGCTGACCCTGGGCGTGCCAGGCTCGGGCACCACTGCGGTGATGATCGGCGCCCTGACGCTGTACAACATCACCCCCGGCCCGCTGTTGTTCGAACAGCAACCGGACATCGTCTGGGGCCTGATCGCCTCGCTGTTCATCGCCAACATCATGCTGGTGATCCTGAACATCCCGATGATCCGCATCTTCACCCGCATCCTCGCCGTGCCGAACTGGGCACTGGTGCCGGTGATCGCGATCATCACCGCGATCGGCGTGTACGCGGTGCATGCCACCACCTTCGACCTGTTCCTGATGGTCGGCATCGGCATCATGGGCTACATCCTGCGCAAGCTGGACTTCCCGCTGTCGCCGATCCTGCTGGGCTTCATCCTCGGCGGCTTGATGGAACAGAACCTGCGCCGCGCGCTGTCGATCTCCAACGGCGAACTGGGCATCCTCTGGTCGAGCCCGATCAGCATGGGCGTGTGGGTGCTGGTGGTGTGCATGCTGAGCCTGCCGCTGCTGCGCAGCTGGCGCAAACGTGCCCTGCAGCGCCGGGCCATGGCCGATGCCTGACCGGTCGTTGCCGCTGTTCTGGGCCACCGGGCTGGTCGGCCTTGCGGGCGGTTTTGCCGCCAGCAAGGTCGGCTGGCCCTTGCCCTGGATGGTCGGCTCCTTGCTGGCGATCATCCTGGTGCGCTGCCTGACCCCCTGGCAGCTCAGTGAAATCCCCAATGGCCGCAAATGCGGGCAATGGATCATCGGTATCGGCATCGGCCTGCACTTCACCCCGGCGGTGATCGAACAGGTGGCCAGCCACTTCGCGCTGATCTTCTTCGGCGCGCTGTTCACCACGCTGTCCAGCGTGATCAGTGTCTGGCTGCTGCGGCGCACCGGTGAAGACCGGGCGACGGCGTTCTTCGCCAGCATGCCGGGCGGCTCGGGCGAGATGGTCAACCTCGGCGCGCGCAATGGCGCGGTGCTCAGCCAGGTGGCCGCGGCGCAGAGCCTGCGGGTGCTGGCGGTGGTGCTGTGCGTGCCGGCGCTGTTCAAACTGCTGCTGGGCGATGGCGTGCCGCTGAACCATGCGGGCAGCGTGAGCTGGGGCTGGCTGGCGTTGATAGCGCCGCTTGGGGTGCTCATGGCACTGCTGTGGCAACGCCTGCGCCAACCCAACCCCTGGCTGTTCGGGCCGTTGCTGGTGGCTGCCGGCGCAAGCCTGGCGGGTAACCTGCAGATCGGCCTGCCCAACGGCGCCAGCCAGATCGGCCAGTGGTTGATCGGCAGTGGCCTGGCCTGCCACTTCAACCGCGCGTTCTTCCGCCGGGCGCCGTCGTTCCTGGGGCGCACCCTGCTGGCCACGGCGTTGTGCATGTTGATCGCCGCCGGCGCGGCCTGGGCGCTGAGCCTGCTGACGCACCTGGACCTGCGCTCGCTGACGCTGGGCATGATGCCCGGGGGCATCGCCGAGATGAGCCTGACGGCCGAGACCTTGCAACTGTCGGTGCCGCTGGTAACGGCGCTGCAGGTGATGCGCTTGCTGTTCGTGCTGTTCCTGGCCGAGCCGTTGTTCCGGCAGTGGGCCAGGCTCTGAGCAGGAAGGGCCGCTTCGCGGCCCTCTTTTTCAGCTCACAACGGCGGCAACGCCCAATTGATCGGCGCCATCCCGCGCTGCTCGAGGAAGCTGTTGGTGCGGCTGAAATGCCCGCAACCAAAGAACCCACGGTAGGCCGACAACGGCGACGGGTGCACCGACTTGAGCACCAGGTGCTTGCTGGCATCGATCAGCTTCTGCTTGCTCTGCGCATGCGCGCCCCACAGCAGGAACACCACATTCGGGCACTGCTCGCTGACCACCTGGATGATCCGGTCGGTGAAGAACTCCCAGCCCTTCTTCGCATGCGAAGCCGCATTGGCCCGCTCCACGGTCATGGTGGTGTTGAGCAGCAACACGCCCTGCTCCGCCCAGCTTTGCAGGTAGCCGTGGCTGGGGATCGGCAGGTTGAGGTCGCGCTGCAGCTCCTTGTAGATATTGACCAGCGACGGCGGCGCGGCGATGCCCGGCTGCACCGAGAAGCACAGGCCATGGGCCTGGCCCGGGCCGTGGTACGGGTCCTGGCCGAGGATGACCACCTTGACCTGCTCCAGCGGCGTGGAGTTGAGGGCGTTGAAGATCAATGGCCCGGGCGGGTAGATCTCCTTGCCGGCGGCGTATTCGCCGCGCAGGAACTCGCGTAGCTGATGCATGTAGGGCTGGTCGAACTCGGCACGCAGCGCGGCTTTCCAGCTGGGCTCGAGTTTGATGCGATCATCGTCGGTCATGGGGGCATCCAAAAGCAAAGTGCCGCGACACTAGGAAAGCCTGGCCGGCTTGTCAATCGATCCGACCGACGACCGGCAGCTTCGGCGCGGCAGGCCATACTGAGGGGATGATTTGCGCGAGGTAGCCCATGTCCATTCAATGCGAGGTACTGACCGGCGCCGACGGCGCCCGTATCGGCATCGCCACCCTGGACGCGCCCAAGGCGCTCAATGCCCTGACGTTGCCCATGATCGAAGTGCTCGACGAACGGCTGCGCGGCTGGGCCAGCGACCCCGGGATCGTCTGCGTGCTGCTGCGCGGCAACGGGCCAAAGGCCTTCTGTGCCGGCGGCGACGTGCGGGCCCTGGTCCAGGCCTGCCGCGAACACCCCGGTAGCGTGCCACCGCTGGCTGCGACCTTCTTCGCCCGTGAATACCGTCTCGACTATCACCTGCACACCTATCCCAAGCCTCTGCTGTGCTGGGGCCATGGTCATGTGCTGGGCGGCGGCATGGGCCTGCTGCAAGGCGCCGCGGTGCGCATCGTCACTCCCAGCAGCCGCCTGGCCATGCCCGAAATCAGTATCGGCCTGTATCCCGACGTTGGCGCCAGCTGGTTCCTGGCCCGCCTGCCCGGCAAGCTTGGCCTGTTCCTGGGGCTCACCGGCGCGCCCCTCAATGCCCGCGACGCGCTGGACCTGGGCCTCGCCGACCGCTTCCTGGGCGAGCATCAGCAGGAGGCGCTGATCGAAGAGCTGTTGCAGTTGAACTGGCAGGAGCAGACCGCCCTGCAGCTCAACAGCCTGCTCAAGGCCGAACAGCACCGTGCCTGCGTGGAGCTTCCCGAAGGGCAATGGCTGGCACGTCGGGCCGTGATCGACGAAGTGCTCGACGTGGCCGACCCCGTCGCGGCCTGGCGCGCTCTGGCCGGCCTGGCCCGGCATGCCGATCCGTTGCTGGCGGCGGCGGGTCAACGCTTGCATGAGGGCTGCCCGTTGACGGCGCACCTGGTGTGGGAACAGATCCGTCGGGCTCGGTACCTTTCGCTGACCCAGGTGTTCCAGATGGAGTACACGATGAGCCTGAACTGTTGCCGTCACCCGGAGTTCAGCGAAGGGGTGCGCGCGCGCCTGCTGGACAAGGACAACACCCCGCACTGGCACTGGCCGGATGTGGCGCAGGTGCCAGCGGCGGTGGTGGAGGCGCATTTCAGCAAGGTCTGGGAGGGGCGGCATCCGTTGGCGGAACTGGGATGACGCATCGCGGGGCGTGTCCGCACTCGGTCAACGCGACCAGCCCCGCTCGCCACCTCGCCCGCCGTCTGGTCGACGGTCGCGATTACCCTGCCCGTTCGAATGCCAGCGATCACCTCGGCGATCATCATTGCGATAGTCGTGGCGGTCGCGATCGCGCCCATAGTCGTAGCGCTGGCGGTTGCCATAGTCGTAGCGCGGGTTGCCTTGCCAGCGCGGCTGCACGCCGGGTGCCGGATACGGGCGGTACTGTGGCACTGGTGCGGGCCGGTAGTAACGCGGCGCGGGCTGGTAGTAATAGCGTGGCTGCGGCGCCACATAGTAGCGATCCTGGCGGTAGCCAGGGTAAACATAGCGATCGCTGGTGTAGTAGTCACGGCGGTAGTAGCCGTTGCCCGCATAGTAAGGGGCGCAGGCGGATGTCAGCAGTCCAAGCAGGACGATGAGCAGGATTCGTGGGTACATGGCGGCCTCCTGGACCGCAGGGGTGCCCGGCACAGCGGCGCTGGCGGGCGTCGACGGCAATGCGTTCATCGACACTGGATAAGACAGTCGCGCCAGGGTTCGGTGCCATTTCTGCAACAAATTGAAACAGGTCGTATAACCCTGAAAAACATGCAGTCATTTTTCGGTCATCTCACTAGAATGTGGCCACCGGCACACTTCACGGGAAGATCATGCCTTCGCCCTCCGCCCTGTTCTCGCAACGCTCGCTGATCCTCGCCCTGCTGCTGTTGCTGGCCTGCGGCTTCCTGGCCACCTCGCTGCTGAGCTACTACGCCTCGCGCGGGGCGATCCGCGACGTGATCGTCAACACCGAACTGCCGCTGACCTCCGACACGGTCTATTCGGAAATCCAGAAAGACCTGATTCGCCCGGTGCTGATCTCATCGATGATGGCCCAGGACACCTTCCTGCGGGACTGGGTACTGGGCGGCGAACAGGACACCACGCGCGTCACCCGCTACCTGGGCGAAGTGATGGGCAGCCAGGTCACCTGCACCAGCTTCTTCGTTTCCGACCGCAGCCTCACCTACTACCAGGCCAAGGGCGTACTCAAGCAGGTACGCCCCGATGCCTGGCGCGACGCCTGGTACTTCCGCCTGCGCCAGTCGAACAAACCCTACGAGATCAATGTCGACCTGGACATGGCCAACCAGGACAAGCTCACCGTGTTCATCAACCACCGCGTGCTCGACTACCAGCAACGCTTCATCGGGGCCGCCGGGGTGGGCTTGAGCGTGGAGTCGGTGGTACGCCTGATCGACGACTATCAACGCAGGTACCAGCGTTCGGTGCTGTTCACCGATGCCCAGGGCAAGGTCCTGCTGACCGGATCCGACGGTGGCCCCCACGGCTTGCGCGCCGGCCAGCAATTGGCCGACAGCAACCAGTGGCAGGCGTTGCTGGCGCGCATGCCGACACCCGCCACCGGCAGCCATGAGTACACCGACAACGACGGCCACAGCCACTTCCTCAACGTGCGCCTGCTGCCGGAGCTGGGCTGGTACCTGCTGGTGGACAAGCGCGAGACCGGCGCCCTGGAGCGCATCCGCCAGTCGCTGTACCTGAACCTGGCGATCTGCGCGATGATCACCCTGGTCGTGCTGTCACTGCTCAACGCCATGGTCAAGCGCCACCAGGACAACGCCGAGGCGCTGGCCACCCTCGACAGCCTCACCGGCCTGCCCAACCGCCGCAGCTTCGACCTGCTGGCCGGCCAGGCGCTGGTCGAGGCCCAGCGCGACAGCGCGCCGCTGGTCGCCCTGCTGATCGACCTCGATCATTTCAAGGCCCTCAACGACACCCATGGCCACCTGGCCGGCGACGAAGTGCTGCGCCAGTTCGCCAATGTGCTGCAGGGCAGCCTGCGTCAGTCCGATATACTCTGCCGCTGGGGCGGCGAGGAGTTCATCGTGCTGCTGCGTGAAGCCGAAGGCCGCCAGGCCATAGAAGTGGCGGAGAAGATCCGTCGGCGCACCGAGCAGCTGACCTTCAGCTATGCCGACCAGCCACTGCGCCTGACCGCGAGCATCGGCCTGTCCGCCCTGCAGCGCGGCGACAGCCTGCACAGTCTGCTGACCCGCGCCGACCACGCCCTCTATCGTGCCAAACAAGGCGGACGCAACCGCGTCTGCAGCGAGATGCCCGGAACCGACCATGCCTGACCCCCAACGCTGCCCCGCCTGCGGCGCCCTCAACCAATGCGGCCTGGCCGACCCGCGCAACGCCACGCAAGGCTGCTGGTGCTTCGAGGTGGACATCGACTCGGCAGTCATCGAAGCCCTGCCCGCCGAACTGCGCAACAAGGCCTGCCTGTGCCCGCGCTGCGCACAGGTGGACGCACAGCTCAAGGCAGCGCAAGCGCGCACGATCCGTTAGACTGCGCGCCGGTTTCCTGCAAGCGGCCCACCATGCGCCTCGACCGATTCCTCGGCAACCTGCCCTGCTACAACCGCCAGCAAGTGCGTCTGCTGCTGGCGCAACGGCGTGTGCGCGTGGACGGCGTGGCAACCGCCGACCCGCTGTTGGAGGTGCGTGAATTCAGCCGCGTCGAAGTGGACGAGCAGGTACACCAGGCCGGGCGCCCGGCACGCTACCTGATGCTGCACAAGCCCAGCGGTTGCGTCAGCGCCACCCAGGACCCACAGCACCGCACCGTGCTCGACCTGCTACCGGCGGTGCTGCGCGATGAGCTGCACATCGCCGGGCGCCTGGACTACAACACCACCGGACTGATGATCCTGACCAATGATGGCCACTGGTCGCGGCGCCTGACCCAGCCACGGACCAAGCAGCCCAAGACCTATCTGGTGCACACCGAGGACGAGATTGGTGCGCACTACATCGACAAGTTCCGTGAAGGGTTCTACTTCGCCTTCGAAGACCTCACCACCCTGCCCGCGCAGCTGGATATCCTCGGCCCGCGCAGCGCGCGCCTGACCATCGTCGAGGGCCGCTATCACCAGGTGAAGCGGATGTTCGGACACTTCCAGAACAAGGTGGTGGGGCTGCATCGGGAAAGCATGGGGTCGATCACACTGGACCCGATATTGCATCCTGGAGAGTTCAGGGCGCTGACCGACGAGGAAATCGCCTCGGTCTGAGCGGATCAGCATTCGGCGGTTTCCCACGAAAGATTTCCTCCAACGGCACTTGCGCGATCCTGCCCGCGCTGCTTGACTGCTAACTCGTCGGTCTGCATGTGACCAACCAGTCACAACCGTAGTCCAAGACGCCCTTTACCGGCCACCCGGGGTCTCGATGCCCTGGGGCACGGTAATCGCCCGCCAAAACAATACCGTCGACACCAACGTCAAGGATCGACACAAGGGCCCACCGGTTTTCAGTTCCAGGCGAATGCCTACCTGTCATAAAGCACGTGCACCCTGATGGCCAGTCCGGTCGGTTCGGCGCCAGTCCGCCAAACGACCACGCAGGCCACCAGGTGACGCGGATACCCTTTTTGCGCCAGGAGTCGATGACATGAGGCCAGAAATCGCTGTACTTGATATCCAAGGGCAGTACCGGGTTTACACGGAGTTCCATCGCGCGCAGGGCGCCGAGAAGACGATCATCCTGATCAATGGCTCTTTGGCCACCACGGCGTCCTTTGCACAGACAGTGCGCAGCCTGCATCCGCAGTTCAACGTGGTGCTGTACGACCAGCCGTATGCCGGCAAGTCAAAACCCCACAACCGTCATGAACGGTTGCTGACCAAGGAGGCCGAGGCGCATATCCTGCTCGAGTTGATCGAGCATTTCCGTGCCGATCATGTCCTGTCGTTCTCCTGGGGCGGCGCCTGCACCCTGCTGGCCCTGGCGCACCAGCCGCGATTGGTGAAAAAGGCCATCGTCAGCTCGTTCTCGCCGGTGATCAACGAACCGATGCGCGACTACCTGGACCGTGGTTGCCAGTACCTGGCCGCCTGCGACCGCTACCAGGTGGGCAACCTGGTCAACGACACCATCGGCAAGTACCTGCCGTCGCTGTTCAAGCGCTTCAACTACCGGCACGTCAGCAGCCTGGACAGCCATGAGTACGCGCAGATGCTCTTCCACATCAACCAGGTGCTCGATCACGACCTGGAGCGGGCACTGAAGGCCGCGCGCAACATCGATATCCCGGTGTTGTTCATCAATGGCGACCGCGACGAATACACCACCGTCGAGGATGCCCGCCAGTTCAGCCGCCATGTCGGACGCAGCCAGTTCAGCGTGATCCAGGGCGCCGGCCACTTCCTGGACATGGAGCACAAGACCGCCTGCGAGGATACCCGCAATGCCATGCTCGGCTTCCTCAAGCCGGCCCAGCGAGAATCGCGCCAACGCTACGCACAGGAACCGAGCCAGCATGCACTGGCGATCTGAGCGCATCGGCGTCCTGTAGCCCTCGTCAGCCGCAGGCTACGGGCCGCCGAAAGGCTTTTTTACAAGCTTGGGGCTTCTCATTCGAGGAGGGTTCTGGTAAAAAGTCTGGCTTCGAAGCGGGTATAGTTTATTGGTAAAACTATAGCTTCCCAAGCTATTGAGGAGGGTTCGATTCCCTCTACCCGCTCCATCTCGCATTCCCCGCACGACGTTCCATTAACGTCGTCGCTGTCAAAAGGAGCCTCGGCTCCTTTTTTCGTTTCTGCGCTTGAAATTCAAAGCACCGCTGAGAATGCCAAGGTCAATCCTCATTGCCCTTCTCGGTCTTCAAACGCCGACCGAACGGCCTCCACGATTCGCGCTGCGAGGCGCTCGTCGTCGAGCTGCGGATATTGCTTCTTGAGCTTGCCTGAAACATTCCAGCCATTCTCCTTAACCGAGCGAATGATGCGGCTTGCATCCTGGTCGGGCATCTCCACAACATCTTTTAAACGCTCTTGGGCGAGCTGGAAAATGACAAGGATCCTGGCTTCTTCCGCCATCTGCGTTCGAATCGTGTATTCGACGACGCGCGCGGTATAGAGAACATGTGCGGTCAGATCCGGATAGCGCCAGGCGAAGCGCGCATCATCGTAATCGTCGAACTCGAAGTTGCTCGGCGTACCGTCTTCGTAGGCCACAAGCGTGCCAAAGCGACAGGATGCCGCATACCGCCGCATGAAGGGTCGGGAGAACTGCTCCAGTGTCGCATCATAGCCGGCCCGGAACTCGGTCGAGCTGGTAATGGTCGCTGAAACAGGCAATATCACGCCATTCGGAACCGCCTGATCCCGAACCAGAGTGTCGTTGATCAGGAAACGGTGGATTCGCCCATTTCCGTCTCTCATCGGATGGATGTAGACGAAGCCGAACGCCAATGCCGCGGCGCGCGCAAGCGACTCGGCGCCCCGGGTGGCCATCTCGAATTCGTTGAGGCCAGCAAGCATCGGGGCAAGGTCGTCAAAATGAGGGGCGACGTAGTGCACGATGTTCTCGCGCATCGTGGATTGCCCTACAAAAACGGGGGAGCGCCGCAACCCCAGGCCAAATGCATCGTGCCCCAGAATACCTACCTGCAAGAGATGCAGACTTCGGTCACTCAATGGTTCTTCGATATGGCCACAGTGTTGCGCGATGACATGTGCAAAGCGCTGGATGCGGCTGGCTTGGCCTTCCTCTTTTTCAATCAGAAAGCTGGCGCGCGACTCTTTCAACGTCAACCAACTCGCCGTCCGCATCAGGATGTCGGGGCCGAAGGTCTGATCGAGCTCTCCCAAAGCGGCTCTCAGGTCAAACTGCAAGGCTTGCTGCACGGTGTCGGTTCGCCGGATAAGCGGGCAAAACTCAGGCGTGCCTGGCAGATTGTCGTTGACCCGCCAGCGGCGAGATCGAAGCGGCGTCGTGCGGGTCAGGTAGTGGGCGGGCGACACGGCATCGATATAGGCGCCATTGGTCACATCAGGCACATCCAGATGTTGCCCCGTCAGCCACTCGTATAGAAAACCGGTGCGCCGAGCGTACTGGCCAAAAGGGGAACGCCGGCACCAAGCTTCGACTGGCTCGGGTCCTATAACGGCAAACAGGCGGGCGAAGAACTCGAGGTGAATCTCCTCGTATTTGAGCCCGAATTCGAAGTGGCCTGCAAAATCGTCGTCGGGCCGATAGTTGGGCGGAAACCTGTTTTCTACTTGACTACCGGTATCGCGGCTTGCTCGCACGGTGCCGATGGCCGAATCGACGCGCAGAGGTTGTACCGGATTAACTCCGTACCGAGTAGCTAACGCTTTGAAACCGACCTGCATGGGAAAACCTCTACCGGAAGCCCAAAAACGCTAATTTTTTTGACTATCACCGCAAAACGATACCGCCAGCCGTCAGACGCAAAAATACTACGGAGCACGCAAATTCGCTACCGATCCAGATAGTTTACTCCAAAACGATAATGAAAGCGCTCCTCGCGAATTCCTTCGCCACTCATCTCCGCTGCCCGAAGTTTGCCCTATAACCGTTCGATTCACTCTCCCGCTCCAACTCGTATTCCGTCCACGTCGTCTCTGTCAAAAGGAGCGTCGACTGCTTTTTCGTTTCCAACGTGCCTTTGTTGATCTGGCCCATAGCCATCGCCGCGCCAATTGGCTTGAATGCCCAGTCGTTCGTGGCGCCTGACCGCTACGCTTTGTGAAACACATCCAAAGGACTGCGCATGTTTCTCTCCCGCTGGCTACCGGGCCTGGCCAACCTGCTGCACTACCGCCGCGAGTGGTTCCATGCTGACCTGCAGGCCGGCCTGTCGGTGGCCGCGATCCAGATCCCCATCGCCATCGCCTATGCGCAGATCGTCGGCCTGCCGCCACAGTACGGCTTGTATGCCTGCGTGCTGCCGATGATGGTCTATGCCCTGGTCGGCAGTTCACGGCAATTGATGGTCGGCCCGGACGCCGCCACCTGCGCCATGATCGGCGGCGCCGTGGCACCGCTGGCCATGGGCGACCCGCAACGCATCGCCGAGCTGTCGGTGATCGTCACCGTGCTGGTGGGCGTGATGCTGATCGCCGCCGGGGTGGCGCGGGCCGGCTTCATCGCCAGCTTCTTCTCGCGGCCGATCCTCATCGGCTACCTCAACGGCATCGGCCTGAGCCTGCTCGCCGGGCAGTTGTCGAAGGTGGTGGGTTTCAAGATCGAAGGCGACGGTTTCATCCTCAGCCTGATCAACTTCTTCCAGCGCCTGGGCGAGATCCACTGGCTGACGCTGGCCATTGGCCTGGCCGGCCTGGGCCTGCTGATCTGGTTGCCACGGCGCTATCCGCGGCTGCCGGCGGCGCTGGTGACCGTGGTGGTATTCACAGCCCTGGCCGGACTGTTCGGCCTGGACCGTTTCGGCGTGGCGATCCTCGGCCCGGTGCCGGCGGGCATTCCCGAGCTGGCCTGGCCACAGAGCTCTCTTGCGGAAACCAAGAGCCTGCTGCGCGACGCCCTGGGTATCGCCACCATCAGTTTCTGCAGCGCCATGCTCACCGCCCGCAGCTTTGCCGCCCGCCACGGCTACGCGATCAACGCCAACCATGAGTTCCTGGCCCTGGGCGTGAGCAACCTGGCCGCCGGTATCTCCCAGGGCTTCGCCATCAGCGGCGCCGACTCGCGCACCGCGGTCAACGACATGGTCGGCGGCAAGAGCCAGCTGGTGGGCATCATCGCAGCCCTGGTGATCGCCTTGATCCTGCTGTTCTTCACCGCGCCCATGGCCTGGATTCCCCAGGCGGCGCTGGGTGCCGTGCTGCTGATGGCCGGCTGGGGGTTGATCGACGTGAAGTCGCTCAAGACCATCCGCAAGCTCAGCCGTTTCGAGTTCTGGCTGTGCCTGCTGACCACAGTCGGCGTACTCGGCCTGGGCGTGTTGCCGGGCATCGTGTTCGCCGTGACCCTGGCCATCCTGCGCCTGCTCTACAGCATCTATCAGCCCACCGACGCCGTGCTTGGCTGGGTGCCGGGCATCGAAGGCCAAGTGGACGTGCGCCAGCACAAGGATGCCCGTACCGTGCCAGGCCTGGTGGTGTACCGCTTCGACGATGCGATCCTGTTCTTCAACGCCGACTACTTCAAGATGCGCCTGCTCGAAGCCGTGCAGAACGTGGAAAAAACCCAGGTGGTGCTGTTCGATGCCGAAGCGGTGACCAGCATCGACGTCAGCGGCATCGCCGCCCTGCGCGAGGTACGCGACACCCTCGCCGCCCAGGGCATCCATTTCGCCATCGCCCGCGCCCGTGGCACTTTCCTGCGCATGCTGGTGCGTTCCGGGATGGCGCGGGAGCTGGAGGAGAAACTGCTGTTCGGCTCGGTCCGGGCGGGGATTCGGGCGTATCGGGTATGGCGCAACAGGGCTCGGCGGGAGGGTGCTGCGGATTGAGGGAGGGGGTGGCTTGCGATCCCACTTGGG